>WQZL01000018.1 GCA_009780755.1 Promicromonosporaceae bacterium
CAGCAAACCTTACCCGACCCAGCACGACATACCGGACACGACATACCAAAATGAACCAGCAACGACCACATACCCACAGGTCTAGGTTCTGCGACTCCGTTCGCTGCGCTCCCTGCACGCAGAAAGACGAGAGGGCAGATGACGGGAAGGCGAAGGGGTCAGACCACCGCGCCGGAATCGGTGTTGTCGGGGTCGCGACGGGTGGGCATTCGGGTGAAGAGTAAGGCTAGGCCGGTTAGAAAGATGACGCCGCCGAGGGGGCCGAGCCAGCCTGGTAAGTGCAGCGCTGGAATTAGGCGGGCCAGCGTGAGCAACACCAGAGTCAGTATCGGCGTGCCGACTGCCATCAGCCACGCAAACAGGGACAGCCGGTCGCGAACCTGGCGTCCGGGGTCTGAGGGAGTGAACCATCCTTCTGCCTCTTCCAGCGCTTCTACTTCCTGGCTTGTCGGCCAATCGCGCGGGCCGCGCGGGCGCTCGGCAGGGGGGTGCGGCGCCTCGACCACCGGCACGTCCAGATCGCCCAACCCCTTGGTGATACCGGCAAACATCACGTCGATCTCGGAATCGCGCAGGTCGCGGCCACCGGTGATGCCGCCAGCGGTGACGTTGCTAAGGGTGTTTTCTGGGTCCGGCGACTTCGCTCCTTCGTCGCTCCGCGCAGGATGACGGGGTGGGGTGTCGCCTACGGGGTGACGCGAGGGGACGCCACGTTCGGGTTGCCGGGAGGGGGTGCCACTCGCCGGATGACGTGACGCGGCGGCGTCTGGAGTCGGTTCGTTGGGGTCGCGATTGGTACTCGCCATGAGAGACACTCTAAAGTTCTTTCGATGTCGGATGCGTCATCCGCGCGTGAGTTGACGGAGGCTCCTTGTTTTACTTCCTGATGAGGCACATCCTTGGGCCGCTGGCGAAGCTGTACTTCCGCCCGTGGGCCAAGGGCGTCGAGAACGTGCCCGCAGAAGGCCCGGCCATCCTCGCCTCGAATCACCTGGCCGTCATCGACTCCTTCGTGATGCCGCTCACCTTCAACCGGCGGGTGCGGTTCATCGGTAAGTCCGACTACTTCACCGGGCGCGGCCTTAAAGGCAAGGCTGTCGCCGGGTTCATGCGCAGCATGGGCGTCATCCCCGTAGACCGCACCGGCGGTAAGGCAGAAGGCGCGCTCGCCGCCGCCAAGGCCGTGCTTGACGAGGGCGGCCTGTTCGGCATCTACCCCGAGGGCACCCGCAGTCCCGACGGTCGCCTCTACCGCGCCAAGACCGGCGCCGCCCGCCTGGCCATCGTCACCGGCGCCCCGGTGATTCCCGTGGTGATGATCGACACCGACAAGGCGCAGAGGATCGGGCAACGCATACCCAAGCCGCTATCCATCGGGGTGATCTTCGGCGAACCGCTCGACTTTAGCCGCTACGCGGGCATGGAGAACGACCGCTACATCTTGCGGGCCGTGGCCGATGAGATCACGCTGGCTACCGCTCGGCTGAGCGATCAGGAATACGTTGACATGTACGCGGCCACGGCCAAGGCGAACCTCGCCGCCGAGGGCAAGGCCGCCGCCGAGGAAAAACCCGCCGAATTACCCCACTAAGATCATCCCCGAAGTTCCACATCCCAAACCCGGAAGGTACCCACCTAACATGGCTGTACGTCGCGTCGCACTGCTCACCGCTGGCGGCTTCGCCCCCTGCCTCTCCTCTGCCGTTGGCGGCCTGATCGAGCGCTACAACGAACTCGACCCGACCATTGAGATCATCGCCTACCAATACGGCTACCGCGGCCTGCTCACCGGTGACAAGATCGTGATTTCGAAGGAGGCGCGCCAGCAGGCTCCCGCGCTGCACAAGTTCGGTGGCTCGCCCATTGGCAACTCCCGCGTGAAGCTGACCAACGTGGCCGACTGTGTAAAGCGCGGGCTGGTCAAAGAGGGGGAGAACCCGCTAACGGTGGCCGCCAAGCAGTTGCAGGCCGACGGCGTGGACGTGCTGCACACCATCGGTGGCGATGACACCAACACCACGGCCGCCGATCTGGCCGCCTACCTGCACGAGAACGACTACGAGCTGACGGTGGTTGGCCTGCCCAAAACCATCGATAACGACATCGTGCCCATTCGCCAGAGCCTCGGGGCCTGGACCTCGGCCGAGGAGAGCGCCGGTTTTGCCGATAACATCATCGGCGAACACCGTTCCGGCTACCGGATGCTAATCATCCACGAGGTGATGGGCCGTCACTGCGGCTGGCTTACCGCTGCGGCCGCCAAGAGCTACCGCGAACTGCTTGACACCAAAACCTACGCCCCCGCGCTCGGCCTCACCCGCGAGCGCGTGGATGTGCACGCCGTACTCATCCCCGAGCTGGAGATCGACATCGAGGCCGAGGCCGCCCGGCTGAACAAGGTAATGGATGAACTCGGCAACGTGAACATCTTCCTCTCTGAAGGTGCCGGCATGTACGAAATCATCGAACAGCTCGAAGCGGCAGGCGAGGAAGTGGTGCGCGATGCGTTCGGCCATGTGGCGCTCGACACCATCAACCCCGGCCAGTGGTTCGCCAAGCAGTTCGCCGCCAAGCTTGGCGCCGAGAAGGTAATGGTGCAAAAGTCCGGCTACTTCAGCCGCGCCGCCGCCGCCAATGCCGAAGACCTGCGTTTGATTAAGGGCATGGTTGACCTGGCCGTCGAGTGCGCCCTGCGTGGGGAACCCGGTGTGATCGGCCACGATGAGGAGGATGGCGACCGGCTGAAGGCCATTGCGTTCCCGCGGATCGCTGGTGGCAAGGCATTCGACGTGACCCAGCCCTGGTTCGTGGACATGCTTGCTGCCATCGGTCAACCCCTAGTCCCGGCCAAGGCTCACTAGTCAACCCACCACCCACGAGGCCCGCCGAACTCTCACCAGTCTCGGCGGGCCTCATCGTTTACCCGCTAGGGTTGGACGGGTGAGCAACGAGCACTGGTTCATCGACGAGACGAAAGCAAAAGGGTTTACCTTTGCCATCGTTGCCGTTGATGGAACTGATGTGACACGCTGCCGGACAGCAATACTGCGGATTCCGCGACGTGGTCAGAGTGTTCTACACTTCAAGAAAGAATCGGATGCCACCAGGGCGCGTGCACTGCGAGAGATTGGGATGCTACCGATCTCGGTCACATTAGTCGTGGTCTCGACTGGTGTGCCACCTATTGAGTCCAGAAAGCGTGGAGTCGAGGCAGTAGCCGAGCTAGCAAAGGCGAAGAGTCCACGGCGAATCGTCTTTGAGTTAGATGAAGCCGCGTTGGTAAATGATCGCAAATGGCTTCGCGCCGAACTCGGTCCGATCAGGGTGTTGGAGTATCAGCACGTTGGGAAGGGCGCCGATCCGATGTTGTGGATTGCCGATGCAATGGCTTGGGCGGTGCAACGTGGCGAGCGGTGGCGCGCGCAGGTGGAGCATCTGATAGTTGAGGTGATCGAGGCATGAACACGCAAAACCCGGCTCACCAACCGCTGGGATGGCTACCAGGTTCATTTCGTCAGGCTACTGCCCGCTGCAATCTCAACGCTGCCATGTATCTGCGAGATGTGTGTAGACAGCGCGAAGCCCGGCTCTCCGACCGTCCGGACGGATACCGGGCTCACTTCTCAGGGCTATGGCCCCTCGCAAGTATCAATCTAACAGACTGGTCAGTGCTTGACCAGAGTACAACGCAACCATGTTGAAGGGATGATGATGATGACTACAGCGACTCAGCTAGGCGTGAGCATTCCACCTGACCTCGATAGTTTCCGCTCGCTGCCTGCCCGGCAGCAGCCAACCTGGCCTGACGCTGCTGCGCTGGCGGCGGTGACTCATCGGCTGTCGAAGATGGCGCCGCTGGCGCGGCCAAAGGAGGCGGACGCGCTGCGCGCCAAGCTAGCGGCGGCAGCTCGGGGCGAGGCGTTCGTGTTGCAGGGCGGTGACTGCGCGGAAATCTTTGCCGAGGCGTCGGCCACCCGCATCCGCAACAAGATTCGCACCCTGCTCCAGATGTCGGTCATCCTCACGCACGGCACGTCCATGCCGGTAGTCAAGATTGGCCGCATGGCCGGGCAGTACGCTAAGCCCCGCTCCGCCGACGTGGAGACCCGCGACGGGGTGACGCTGCCCGCATATCGCGGCGACATGATTAACGGTTTCGAGTTCACTCCCAAGGCGCGCACGCCCGACCCGCGCCGACTAGAGCAGGCATATCAGCTCTCGGCGGCGACGGCCAATGTGGTGCGGGCCTTCACCCTGGGTGGCTACGCCGATCTGCGGCAGGTACATGAATGGAATCGCGGCTTCATCTCGGCCAGCCCTGCTTACGCCCGCTACGAAAGCACGGCTATCGAGATCGACCGGGCCGTGAAGTTCATGGAGGCGTGCGGCGCGGACTTCGAGGCGCTGCGCGGGGTGGATTTCTACCTGTCGCACGAGGCGTTGGTACTCGATTACGAGCGGGCGCTAACACGGCTTGACTCCCGCACGGGCCGGGCTTATGGCTCATCGGCGCACCTTTTGTGGATCGGGGAGCGCACTCGGCAGCTCGACGGCGCGCACGTCGAGTTCTTATCGCAGGTGGCCAACCCGATAGCGGTGAAGCTGGGACCGACCACCTCGCCCGATGATGCCCTGGCCCTGGCCGCCAAGCTCAACCCAGAGAACGTGGCCGGTCGGCTCACCTTCGTGGCGCGCATGGGCGCGAGCAATGTGCGCAAGGTGCTGCCCGCGCTGGTGGCTGCCGTGCGCGACGCGGGAGTGATGGTCACCTGGGTAACCGATCCGATGCACGGCAACACCATTACGGCCGCCAACGGCTACAAGACCCGCCGCTTTGCCGACGTGCTAGATGAGGTACAGGGGTTTTTCGAGGTGCATCGCGCGGCAGGCACGGTGCCAGGCGGCCTACATATGGAGATGACCGGTGATGATGTAACCGAGGTGTTGGGTGGCACCGGCGCCATCGACGAGGCCGGGCTGGCCCGCCGTTACGAAACCCTGGTGGACCCCCGCCTAAACCACCAACAATCCCTAGAAACCGCCTACCTGGTCGCCGAGATGCTGCAAACGCGGTAGAACCCCGTTCTCGTCATCTAAGTGGTGGCGGAAGGGAGCGCTAGATGATTGTTAGAACGATGGTGGAGCCTTGGGGGGCGTAGCCGATGGTGTCTTGGGCCAGGACGCGGTCAAGCGTGATCGTGCCCGTCTGGCGGCGGGTTTCCACACGGAAGCCAACCGCCTCCAGCGCCGCTACCGCAGCATCGGTGTGCATGTCTATCACCCGGGGCACGGCCACCATTGGCGGGCCTGAGGAGATGGTCAGCTGGATCGTGTCCGTGCGATGTGCCCTGGTGCCAGATGGGATGGACTGGTAGATGACGTGCCCCGCGGGCACGGTGAGGGACGGCTCATCATCGGCGAACGTCACCACCAGCCCCAGAGCCTCTAGGGCGGCTTGGGCGTCTTCGCGGGTCTGACCCGTCTGCTGCGTGACCGTCACCGGCTCTGGCCCGGCGGAAACTGTCAGCGTTACCACGGTGTTGTGGGGCACGCGAGAGTTCGGCTCCTGGCTGACGGTCAGCACCTGCCCAGCCGGGATGGCATCGCGGAACTCGGTGTTCGGGGTGCCCACGGTTAACCCGGCGTCGCGCAGCAGTTCGGTGGCTGCCTCTTGCTCCAGACCCACCAGGCCACCGGGTACGGTGACCATCCGAATGCCCCGCGAAACCACCAGGTCTATGTGCCCATCCCGGCGGATTCGCTCCCCGCTGGGCGGATCAACAGTCAGCACAATTCCAGCCACCGCAGCATCGTCGTAAACGGAGGTGGATGAGTGCGCCAAATCCAAGCCGTCCAGCAGCGTGCCGACCGCCTCTATCGGCTGGCCCACCAGCTCTTCAGGCACCTGCGTCCAGGCGCCCGGCCCATCGGCGAACCACCACCAGGCACCAACCGAGCCACCGCCGATCAGCAGCAACAAAGGCAACACCCAGGCCAGCACGCGCCTTCGGCGGGCCTTTGGCCTAGACGGCGGCGGGGGAGCCTCGCTCGAAGCAAATTGCGTGGTTGGCCGCTGAGGCAGGGGTTGGGTAGTGCCGTCGTCGAGTTCGGTGGTGGCGAGGATGGCTAGCGGGATGGACTTCAGGGAGCCGGTCTCGGGGTAGTTGTTGTCGAAGGGGACGTCATCGATTTCCGGTGTCTCGGGTTCACTAAAATCCGGGATGAATGACGCAGGTGGTTCGGCCTGCCGCTCCCACGCCTCGGGATGCTGCTGGATCAGTGTGGCCTGCGTTCGTCGCAGCAGATCGGCGGCGGCGGCGCCATCAACGGGACGATTGGCTGGATTCCGGGCGGTGAAAACCGTAATCAGATCGTCAATCTCGGTTGGCAGCCAGGGCACCACTGACGATGGCGGCGGCACGTCACGGTGAACGTGCTGGAAGGCTACCTGGATGGGAGTGGTGCCCTCGTAGGGAAGGGTGCCGGTAAGCATCTCGTAGGCAAGGATGCCCACGGCGTAAATATCGGTGCGGGCGTCACAAGCGCCGGTGGCGATCACCTCGGGGGCCAGATAGGCGACGGTGCCCAGGATGGTGCCGGTGGTGGTGCTGGTTACCTCGGTGACGGCGCGGGCCAGGCCAAAATCGGCGACCTTCAGGCTGCCGCTGACGGTGATTAACGCGTTCTCAGGCTTGATATCCCGATGGATCAGATTCTTTAGGTGGGCGGCGGAAAGTGCAGCCAGTATCTGCTCTAGCAGCTCAAAGGTGTGTCTTACGGATAGGGTGCCATTGCGGCGCAGCTCGCGACGCAGGTTGGAGCCGGGCACATACTCCATCGTCAGGTACGAGATTTCGCCATCGACGCCCTGGTCATAGACGGCGACAACACCGGAGTGGGTGAGCCGGGCGGCGGCGCGAGCCTCGCGGCGGAAGCGGGAGATGAAGGTGGCGCCATCAACGCCGTCGGCCAGGTGAGAGTGCATCACCTTCAGCGCCACGTCCCGGTCGAGGCGACGGTCGTGGGCCAGATAAACGGTGGCCATACCGCCGCGGGCGACGCGGGAACGAATTTCGTACCGCCCGTCGATCAGGCGGCCAACCATTGGGTCCGCCGTACGTGTAGCCACGGGCGTGATTGTACGGTCGGGTCTGTCGGTAGCTAGGGACGCCGCACCGTCGCGCCCGCGGGTTGGTTCTTGCGTCATCCTTAGGCTATGGCCGGAACTCAAGCACGGTTACCGCCCCCAAATCGGTGCGCCCCTCGCAGCCTTCAGGGATGAGGGTATCTGAGCCGACGCTACCGGGAGCCAGAGAGACGAGTACGCGGGCGCCAATGTGATCGGTGCTGAGCATGACCGGTGTTTCGGATCGGGTATGGACGGGCAAGAGGAGTTGGCCGTCGTCGCCCAGCACCAGCAGGCAGCCGCCGTCATGGATGATGGTGCCGTAGGTCTCAAACCAGCCAGTGTCTAGCTCGCCGCCTGCCGGGACAGCGGCACGGGAGTAGGGGTCTCCGTCGGTTTCTATCCAGGAGGTTTCGTAACCCTCGTCGATGCCGCCGCCATCGCTCGTGGGCATGAAATCGGCTTCATCGACGCCGCCGCGCATCATCGGCACTACGACAACAGCGCCAACCAGTGCGGTAGCGGCAAGGCCGAATAGGGACTGGGTGACGCGCGCGCGCTTCCGACGCGCCGTAGCGCGGGTGGTCTCAGCGAGGCCCGCGAGCAACACGCGCTGGAACATCGCCTCGGCGGTGGCCTCGGTGGGTTCATACTCGGGCGGCAGGTCAGGCAGCAAACCGGCGCTCAGCAGTTCGGCGCGAAGCGAGTCAATCTCGGCGTCCGCGGCCAGTGCGTCAGTGAAGTCGAGGTGGTCGGTCATTGGGGCTGCCCTCCTTCCGTGTTGTTGAAGGTTGTCTCTTCTTGTATTTCGGTGGCCAGTAGCTCCCGGAGCCTGGCCCGGCCCCTGGAAACCCTCGTGGTGATGGCCGATACCGTGCAACCGAGAGTCTGTGCCGCCTGGGCCGAGGTGAGTCCGACGATGGCGGTGAGATAGACCGCGTCTCGCTCTGCCTCTGGCAGTTTCCCCAGCAGCTCCCTGGCTCGGTCGGCGGCGGCAATGGCCGCATCGTGCGAACCGGTGGATTCTGGGCCAACACCCGCCGCCGCAGCCGAAACAAGCTTCGAGTCTCGAATCCGGGAACGTTCCGCCTCGCGGAGTTTGTTGGCCGCGAAACCAAAAGTCCAGGCCCGTTGTTCTTCAAGTGTGTTCGGGGCTTGACGCCATTTGGCAAGGACGGCGGTCAGGGTTTCGGCCACCGCATCTTCGGCCTCGTCAAAGCCGAGACGCCGCACAAAGTAGCGGTGGAGGTCGGGATAGACCGAGCGAAACAGGGTCTCAAAGGCGGAGTCAGTCATCTCTCCCGAATCCTACCCGTACGGTGTGGCCCGGCGCGTAGCCAGGCCACACCGCGCGTTTAGATTCAGGCGTTCGCGGCGTCCGCGCGGCGCTTCATGCCAACGAAGGTAGCGGCGCCAACGGCACCGATACCGGCTACGGCGGCCACGATAATCCAGGCGTTTACGCCACCATCAACGTCGGCGCTGATCGGCACGATGCTCAGATCGGCGTCAATCGGCACGATGTCAACGTAGCCATCGCCATCTTCATCAACGCCGAGGTCGCGGGTTACCGGCTCGTCACCGGTGCCGTCCTCGGTGGCGATGCGAGCTAGGCCGGAGCGGTCAAACTCGCCGTCCGCGTTGACTACGGAAGGGTCGAGGATAACAACATTGCCGTCGTCGTCGAGCATGTAGTACTCGCCGTCTTCGTTTACAAACACCTCAGGGTGCCAGCCGTCGGTCGAATCGAGGTCGATTGAGGTGGAGACGACGCCAATGTAGCCGTCTTCACCCTCAATGACGATGGAACCTTCGGAGTCGGCCGAAGCCATCGGGGCAAGAACGATCATGCTCACCGCAGCGATGCTCGCGGCGGCAGAAAGGCGGGTACGAATGGTCTTCATGGTCTTCAATTCCTTCTCTTTGCGGGTCGGTCGGTGCTTCTGCTCCGTCCGTTCACCCCATACATGACACCACCGCCCAAATTTGTCACATCCAACCTTCCACCCCTCACCCAAACCCTCCCCAGCCACCGGGAGGGGGTTGTGGGATCATGGGGGGATGAAGAAGGCACTGATTGTTGGCGGGTTTGGCGTCGATTTGAATGTCGCGCTGTATGAAGGGGCGTGGCCGCTGAGCGAGGGCGATGGCACCTTTGCGCAGGTTGGCGAGCTTAGCCTCGGACATGCGGGCAGCGGCGTCGCGCTCCAGTGCGCGGCACTCGGCCTATATGTCGCTGCCGCCGATGTGCTGGGCGACGATGATTTTGGATGGGTGGTGCGCAAGGAACTAGCCCGCCGAGGCGTGCGCCTAGAAGCCGTCACTCACGAGTCAGGCACCCGCCGCTCGGTGGTGCTAGTGCGACCCGATGGTGGGCGCTTCTTCCTGCACGATCCACGCCACCCCTACGACATGACCGTGGGACCGATGCTGTGGCTCCCCGGCATGGAGGATGCCGACTGGGTACACATTGTGATCGTCAACTGGGCACGCCATGCCCTGCGTGACGCCCGCGAGCGCGGCATCCTCACCTCCACTGACCTACAGGATTGGGACACCCAAAACGAGCATCACCGCGAGTTCGCCTACGGCGCCGACGTGGTGTTCTGCTCGGCAACCGCACTGCCCGATGCGGACGTCTTCGCCACCGATGTATTCACTAACGGCATTGCCCGGCTAGTCATAGTCACCAAGGGCGCCGACGGGGCGGTGGCGTATCAGCGGGATGCGGAGCCGATCTACCTGCCTGCGCTGCTGCCGCCGGGGCGAACCATTGTGGACACCACCGGCGCGGGCGACGCCTTCTGCGGGGCGTTCATGTCCGGCCTGGTGCGGGGCCAGTCGATTCCGCAAGCCGGGCGTCGTGCCGCGCTGGCCGCTGCTTACGCCGCCAGCTTTACGGGAACCAATTCGCACCTAATCACCGTTGAGGAATTGGATCAGGTCGATGCGAAGGTCTAGCGGCTCTCCCCAGCTGAGTAGGCCCGCCGGGGCCGTGAGCGCTTTGGTCGCAACCCTTCTCGCTTTAGGTTTGACCGGGTGTTCGGCCAACACCGCGGCCCCCGAGGTGCCGATGGTGGATATTCCCGCGCTGCCGGCGCAGCCCGTATGGGATTTCTCGCTGGCTGACGCGGATCACATCATCGTCTACGACTATGAATTGCCCGATGGGGAGGTGCAGGTCGCCGATGGGCGAGTGGTGGCCGCGCCCGTGGCCGGCATAATCGCCGTACCCGAGGGCGATGGTCCGCATCCGCTCGTCATCGCGATCCACGGCGCTCATCCCGGCGGGGTTCGCGAACGCCGTTACGCCGGGTTTGACTACCTGGTTCAGCAGCTGGCCGCCGAGGGCTTCGCGGCCATCAGCATCAACATGACGTTAAATTACACGTTCGTCTTTGGCGAACCAGCCGAGGGCGAGAAGTGGGCGCGCGCGATCTTCGACTATCACCTGGCGGCGCTAGCCCAAGCGAATGCGGGGGACGATCCGGGCTTTGGCCTCGATCTGACCGGCCGCATCGACCTCGAACGGATTCACCTGATCGGCCACTCGCGCGGCGGCGAGGTGGTAAACAATCTGGCCTGGCGAGATGCCGACACGGGAGAGGGGCGCATCCGGTCGCTGCTGCATGTGGCCCCGACGGTGGTGCAGAACTTCACCACCGCCGACGACCCGGACTTCAACCCGAATCACGACCCGCTGGCCCGGCCCTTCCCCGACCTGCCCACGGCCATCATCCTGCCGGAGTTCGACGGCGACGTGCCAAACGAGGGGCAGCGCATCTTTGACGAGATTTTGGCGGCCGGCGTTAACGAGTCATTCGCTATCGTTGTGTTTTTGAGCGGGGCGAATCACAACTTCTTTAACCGGGCCTTCTTGGTCGATGACCGGTACGGCGCGTTGTCTTTTGCCGACCCGGACAACCCGCGGGGTTGGCTCGATCGCGAGCAGCAGGAGGACTTCTTGCTGAGTTACGCGGTCGCGTTTTTGGCCGTAGTGACGGGGGAGCGGGAAGTGAAGACAACGTTCGCCTCGGTGCCGCAACCAACCACGATGGGTTGGGCGGCGGCGACCGTCTCCACCTATCTACCCGGACATACCCCACTAATTGCAGAACCAAGCCCCGAGGTGGCGCTCACCGCTTACGGCCCGGCTCGAGTGGCCTTCGCTCGCCAAGGCTTCCCCCGCGACCCGAATGTGCTGTTCAACCACCCCGGAGTGCTGTTTCGACCAAGCCGTTCTCTGCCCCTGTACTCGATCACCTGGGATGATGCGGGTGCGGCAGCAGCGGTACCGTTAACCCCCGGCGACCTAACCGGGCATTTAGCCATCTCGCTTTATCTGGCGCTGGACTCCGCCGATGAACGCAATCCGTGGCGACCCTCACCTCCGCCCGTCTGTATCACCTCGGTGCCCTGCTCACCGCCGCCGGTGGTGATGGTGGTGACCCTGATCGACGAGACGGGGGAGATGGCGAGCGTGGCCGTCAATGAGGATGCGCCCGCGTTGTATCACCGCCCCGGCCATATCGAGGTGTTCGAGGGCTTTGACGAGTCGATCACCGAGTGGCTGGGCTGGACTCCGCTGGGCGAACTGCGCATCCCGCTCGACCTATTCGATGGCGTTGACCTCGCCACGGTTACCGCTATGCAACTAACTTTCCCCTCCTCCTCAGGAGCCATCATGCTCTCGGCCATCTACGCCGTCGGCTAACGTTTACCCCTATGACTGTGGTGTCCAACCCGATCCTGCCCGGCACGTACCCAGACCCATCCATCTGCCGGGTGGGTGATACGTACTGGCTGGTCACCTCGACCTTCGAGTATTTCCCCGGCCTGCCGATCTTCAGATCAACCGACCTGGTGCACTGGGAACAGGTCGGCCACGTCATCGACCGCGCCGACCAGCTCGACTACCAGGGATTTCGCTACTCCCACGGCCTATTCGCGCCCACCATCCGTTACCACAACGGCCTGTTTTGGGTGGTCTGCACCCACGTCGGCGCTCCCGAGGGCAAGCCCGGTGGCAACTTCGTGGTCACCGCCAAGAACCCGGCCGGGCCGTGGAGCGATCCCGTGTGGCTACATGAGGACGGCATCGACCCATCGCTGTTCTTCGATGATGATGGCCGCATCTGGGCGCATGGCACCCGGCTGGCCGAGAACCCGGACTGGCCGAGCCAAACCGAGGTGTGGGTGCGCGAGCTAGACCCCAAGACGATGCGGTTGGCCGCTGAAACACACATCATCTGGAAGGGGGCGGTGATCGGCGCGGTGTGGGCCGAGGGACCGCACCTGTACAAGATCGACGGCCGCTACTACCTGCTGGCCTCCGAGGGTGGCACCGACATACATCACGCGCTATCCGTGGCCCGCGCCGACGTCGTGACCGGCCCTTACGAGGGAAACAAGAGCAACCCGGTACTCACCCATCGGCACTTAGGGCGCAGCGCCGAGGTGACCGGCGTTGGCCACGCCGATCTGGCGCAGGCCCCCGATGGCTCCTGGTGGGCCGTCATGCTGGCGATGCGTCCTTATGGCGGCTACCACTACAACCTGGGCCGCGAAACCTTCCTCTGCCCCGTCACCTGGGAGGACGGATGGCCGCTATTCGCCCCCGGGGAGGGACGGGTGCCGTCGCGCATCGAGGTGCCGTTCGCCGAGCAGCGGGGAGTGTTGGGCGAAGCGCAGGGGCAGGCCAATGGCATAGTTGCTCCAACCAGCCTGCGCTGGAATACGCTTCGCGGCCCCGCCGCCTTCGCCACCCCGCACCGTGAGGGCTGGCAGCTCGCGCTGCGTCCCGAAACACTCACCGCCAAGGCCACCCCGGCGTTCCTGGGGGTTAGGCAGCAGCACAAAAACGTGGACGTGTGGACGCAGCTCGACCCGGTCACGCTGCTGGCGGGGGAGGAGGCCGGTCTGGTGATCCGCCAAAACGAGCGCGATCATGTGCGGCTGTATGTTGAATCCGACCGGATTGTCGTGGCCCACCGCCGCGCCGATCTTGATGCGGAGGTGGCAAGCATGACGTTGTCGCCCGGCGCCGTCGTCACCCTCGGCATTAGCGCCCGAGGCCAGGACTACGCGCTACTGGCCGCTACCGGCATCGACGAACCGCAGCAACTGTGCATCATCGACGGCCGCACCCTCGACACCACGGTAACGGGCGGCTTCACCGGCCTGTGGTTCGGCATCTACGCCACCAGCAACGGCCAACCCACCAAAACAACCATCACCTTCGCCCCCTTCGAATACATTCCCCGATAGCCGGTTAGTCGTGCTGCCAGCTTTGCCAGAGGGAGGCGTAGGAGCCACCGGCGGCCAGGAGGTCGTCGTGGGAGCCAAGCTCGATGATGCGGCCATCCTCCACCACGGCGACGCGGTCGGCGTCGTGGGCGGTGTGTAGGCGGTGGGCGATGGCCACCACCGTGCGGCCCGCCAACACCGCACCCAGGGAGCGCTCCAAATGCCGGGCCGCACGCGGGTCAAGCAGCGAGGTCGCCTCGTCTAAGACCAGCACATCCGGGTCGAGTAGCACCAGACGGGCCAAGGCGACCTGTTGAGCCTGCGCCGGGGTCAGCGCCGTGCCACCCGAACCAACCTCGGTCTCAATCCCCTCGGGCAGCGCAGTTACCCAGTCGAGGGCATCTACCGCCGCCAGCGCGGCCCGCAACTGCTCGTCGGTAGCGCCCGAGTCGGCCAGGCGCAGGTTGTCACAGATCGTTCCGGCGAAGACGTGATGCTCCTGGGTGACCAGCGCCACCCGCCGCCGCAGTTCTTCTAGGGGGAGGTCTACCAGCGGCACTCCGCCCACCGTCACCGTGCCACCCGTCGGCGGATGAATCCCGGCCAGCATTCGGCCCAGCGTCGATTTCCCCGCCCCAGACGGCCCCACCATCGCCAGGCGCTCACCCGGAATGAGATCAAGGTCGATGCCGTGCAGCACGTCATGACCCTCGCGGTAGGCGTACCGCACCCCGCGCGCTCGCAGCTCATTCGAGGCAGGCTCGGCTCCGGTCGCCAGGCGATCTGGTTCAACCAACTGCACGCCGATGATGCGCGAGAGCGACACGGCCGAAACTGAGAGGTCTTCTACCCAAAACACCAGGTTCCACACCGGGCCTTTGAGCTGGAACGTGTACATCATCACGGCGGTGACGGCACCCATCGTCACCTGCCCCTGGGAGACCAGCCACGCACCCCAGGCCAAAATGGCGACAGGACCGAACACAAAGGTCAGGTTCACATTCGGAAACAGCACGTTGCGTAGGAACAGCGTGCCCAGCTCGGCGCGATACAGGTCGCTCAGGTTCTTATCGGTGATACCGTCACGACGCCGACCAAGATCGAGAGCATCTACGGTGCGTACGCCCTCAGCCGATTCGGCGATGGTGCCGTTCAGCGTCGCGAAGCCGGCCGTCACCAAGCCATACGCCTTCGGGGCGCGCCGCAGGTACCAGCGCCAAGCAATCGCCAGCGAGGGCACGCCAACAAACATTGCCACCGCCACCAGCGGCGAGATCAACATGGCGGCCACAGCCGTGAACACGATGGTCACCAGCGATACCGTGACCTGCGGCACGCCAAACCGCACCGCATTTTGGATGCGTCCCACATCGTTGGTGGTGCGGGCCACCAGATCACCGGTGCCGGCGCTCTCGACCACGGATAGCGGCAGGCCGGTGGCCGTATCTAGGAACTGCTCGCGAATCTCGGCCAACACCTGCTCGCCAAATATCATCGAACGCTGGTTGGCGATCTTCTGCATCGCGCCGCGCAACAGATAGCCCGCCAAGGCCAGCAGGGTCAGATTGCGCACCACATCCGCGGTGGTGCCATCGTGCAGGTAATCAACCAGGCGTCCAAGCACCCACGGGCCAACCAGCCCAACGATGGCGGCGATCATATGCAGCACCGCGATCAGTATCAGGGCGCGACGGTGGCCGCTCAGTAGGCCACGGGTGTAATGCCAAGTGGCGCGGGCATCGGCGATGGGTAGCTTCATGAGGGAACCTCCTCAGTCAGTCCGCGGCCGACGATGGTGCGGTAACTTGCATTGCGCATCAGCTCGCGATGCGTGCCGCTGACCGCCACGCGTCCGTCGTCGCCCAAGAGCATCACCTCGTCCACGTGGTCAAGCACCAGGGGAGAGGCGGTGACGATGAGCGTGGTGCGGCCCCGGCGGTCATCGGCCACGCGGGCGGCGATGCGCGCCTCGGAATGCGCGTCCACGGCGCTGGTCGGCTCCACCAGGATCAGTATCTCCGGGTTAGTGAGCAGCGCCCGGGCAAGTGCCACCCGCTGCCGCTGGCCGCCGGAAAGCGACCGGCCCTTCTCCGTGAGCAACCCAGCTAGGCCATCCGGCACAGAATCGATCACATCCTTAGCGTCGGCCGAGTGCATGGCCTGATGCAGATGTTTGCGCTGCGCGTGTTCGCGCACATCAAGCTCGGTGTCGAGGCGCCCGGAGAACACGGCGGGTGTCGCTTCGGAGACGACGATGCGATGCCGCAGATGCTCCTTGGGCAGATTGATGAGCGGCACGCCGCCAAGAGTGACCGGCGTGGTGGCCTCGGCCTCGTCGTCGAAGCGGCCCAGGCGGGTGGCGATGGCGGCGCTCACATCAGGGTCGGCGGCCACGAGCGCCACCACCCGACCTGGCATCAACTCAACGCCGGAGGTTTTATCGCGCAGCGGGACGCCAACCGGGGGTGGTTCGGCGCTCGCGGGCGCGGCCCCCGACGCCGGGGTGACGCGCAGCACGTCGAGTACCTTCTTGGCCGAGACGTTCGCATTCGTGGTCACCCGCAAAAACTGGGTGGCAAGTTGCACGGGCCAGCCCATGAAGGCGGCATAGCCGTAGAAGGAGACGAGCTGCCCGGCGGTGATTTCGCCGCGTACTGCCGACATCGCGCCGAGGTAGACCACCAACGTCACGAATAGCCACGGCAGCAGGATTTGCAGGGCATCCAACCAGGACTGCGGGCCGGCCACCCTCACCCCGGCGGCCCGCACCTGCTGTGATTGGCGGCGGTACTTGGCGGCGAACACGGCCTCGCCGCCGATGCCGCGCAGGATGCGCAGGCCCGATACGGTGTCGGCGCCGATGGTGACCAGCTTGCCGCTTGCCTCGCGTTGCGCGGCCTGGCGGCGTTGCAGCGGCTTGATGAGTAGGGCCAGGATGGCGGCGACGGCGGGCAGACCTAGCGCGGTGACCAGGCCCAGCTGTAGGGAGGCGGTGAGCATCAGGGCCGTGGTCACGCCGTAGGCCACCAGCGCGCCGAAGAACTGGGCGATCACCACATACAGGTCGGAGATGCGTTCGACATCGATGGCGACCGCGCTGACTACCTCACCGGCGGGCAGCTCATCGGAAAGCGCGCGCCCGGAACGGGAGATGGTGCGCGAGATCAGCTGTGTGGTGCGCTGCAATGCCTCGACGAAGGAACGCAGATACAGCCGGTTGGCGATGATGGTCACCCCGGCGTGGAGCAGACCAATGGCCAGCAGGAACCCAACCCAGCGCCAGGTGGTCGAATCCAGGCCACTGGTGGTCGCCTCGTCCACCACTCGTCCCAGCAGGTAGGGCTGCACCGCGACTGCGCCGTACATCACCAGGCACGTTATCAGCGACAGGCTCAGCGTCAGTGCCTGCTGACGCCCCAGCCAGCTAAGAAACTGCCGTGGTCCGCCCAGGGGCGGGGTGCCGGGATCGGGAACTGGTAGTGATCGCACGGAGAAAAGACTAGGCGGGGGTACTGACAACATCGATTGATTTGCGAGCGTAGGATTGCGTTTCGTGACTGATGCCGCAGCCCCCCGCCCCGTTCTTGTCGTTGACTTCGGCGCGCAGTACGCGCAACTGATCGCGCGGCGTGTGCGCGAGGCGAAGGTGTACTCCGAGGTGGTGCCCCACACGTGGGACGCTAAGCGGTTGCTGGCGAAGAATCCGGCCGCGATCATTCTCTCCGGTGGTCCCGCCTCCGTTTACGCGGAGGGGGCACCCCTGGTAGATCCGGCGATTTTCAAGTCCGGTGTGCCCGTGCTGGGCATTTGCTACGGCTTCCAGGCGATGGCCAAGGCCCTCGGTGGGGAGGTCGCTAAGACCGACCTTTCTGAGTTCGGTGGTACCCGTGCCCAGGTGTGCGAGCCGGGCCTGCTGCTGGCCGATATGGCCGACAGTATGGATGTTTGGATGTCCCACGGGGATGCCGTACGCGTCGCTCCGGCGGATTTCACGGTGCTGGCCACCAGCCCCGGCGCTCCCGTCGCCGCCTTTGAGAATCGGGAATGCGGGTTTTACGGCGTGCAATGGCATCCCGAGGTGGGCCACAGCGAGGGCGGGCAAAAGGTGCTCGAACACTTTTTGTATGACGCCGTCGGGCTTGCCCCAACCTGGACTCCCACCAACTATGTCGAGGCTCAAGTTGCCGCGATCCGCAGTCAGGTAGGCGACGCCGAGGTGATCTGCGCGCTCTCCGGCGGCGTAGATTCCGCCGTGGTCGCCGCTTTAGTGCAGCGCGCCGTCGGCGACCAGCTCACCTGCGTGCATGTTGACCACGGCTTGATGCGGCTAGGTGAAGTGGAGCAGATCGAGCAAGACTTCGTCTCCGCCACCGGCGTGCGCCTGATCGTCCGCCGCGAGGAGGAGCGCTTCTTGGCCGCGCTGGCCGGGGTAACCGACCCGGAGACCAAGCGCAAGATCATCGGCCGCGAGTTCATCCGCGTCTTTGAGGATGCCAAGCGTGACATCGTCGCCGAGGGCGGTGCCCGCGGCCGCGAGGTGAAGTTCCTGGCCCAAGGCACTATCTACCCCGACATCGTCGAGAGCGGCGACGGCGATGGCACGGCCACTATCAAGAGTCACCACAACGTCGGCGGGTTGCCCGACGATCTCGACTTCGAGCTGGTCGAACCCCTGCGCGCGCTGTTCAAGGACGAGGTACGGGCCGTTGGTCGTGAGCTGGGTGTGCCAGAGGAGATTGTCAGCCGCCAACCGTTCCCCGGTCCTGGCCTGGGTGTGCGGGTCATCGGCGAACTCACCAAAGCAAACCTGGACATACTGCGTCGCGCCGATGCCATCGTCCGTGGGGAGCTGACCAAGGCCGGGCAGGACGAGCATGTGTGGCAGTGCCCCGTTGTGCTGCTGGCCGATGTGCGTTCCGTGGGCGTGCAGGGTGACGGCCGCACCTACGGCCACCCCATCGTGCTGCGCCCCGTCACCTCTGAGGATGCCATGACAGCCGACTGGGCGCGGGTGCCTTTCGACGTGCTTGCCACCATCTCCACCCGCATCACAAATGAGGTGCCGGAGATCAACCGCGTTGTGCTCGACGTGACCAGCAAACCCCCCGCCACCATCGAGTGGGAGTAGCTACCCACCCAGAACCGTCATCCTGCGCGAAGCGAGGAACGAGCGCAGTCGCAGGACCTAGACTCGAGGCATCCGATTTGGCCGTAATTGCCGACGCCGTTGCGCGCCGTGAGGACACGGGGTAAAGGGGGTGTTTCTATCCTGCATAGGGCTTAGCTGCGGTGATTTCGACGGTGAAGTTCTTGCCGTTGGGGGCGGTGTAGCTGACGGAATCGCCGACCCGGTGGCCGCTGATCGCGGCGCCGAGGGGGGAGGTGGGGGAGTACACATCAACGTCGCCGATCACCTCGGCCATCTCCCGCGAGCCGAGCAGGAACGTCATCGGATCGTCGGCTAGCAGCACGGTGACCAGCATTCCCGGCTCCACGAGGCCGTCATCTGGTGGGGTGCCGATCTGCACATCGCGCAGCTTCTCGGTTAGCTCGCGGATGCGCGCCTCGTTCTTGGCCTGCTCCTCGCGGGCGGCGTGGTAGCCGCCGTTCTCCTTTAGGTCCCCCTCGTCGCGGGCGGCGGCGATGCGAGCGGTGATTTCGGCGCGGTAAGGCCCCTTGAGGTGTTCCAATTCGGCGGTCAGCCGTTCGAATGCCTCCTGGGTGAGCCAGGTACCGGTGGTCTCAGACATGGGATCTCCTTACATACGCGCAATCGCGCCGGGCTTCGTGCCCGACGCGCTCGCCTAAGCGTAACCCCGACGGCGGCCTAAACGGCGTAGGCGCTCAGAAACCACGGACGAATCGGCAGTTTCACGTCGATTCGGCAGTTCAAACTGCCGAATCGACATGAAACTGCCGACTTGTCTTGCTCGGGAGGAGTACGGTACCTCTCATGTCTCTAACCCCTCTTGGTACTTCTGGCCGCCGGCGATTGATGGCCGTCCATGCGCATCCCGACGATGAGGCGTCGAAGGGGGCGGCCACAACCGCCAGGTATGCCGCCGCCGGGGTCGAGGTGTTGGTGGTTACCTGCACCGGCGGAGAACGCGGCGACATTCTCAACCCCGGCTACACCCCGCCGCCTGGTCACGGCTTTGAAACCTTGGCCGAAAAGCGGGCTGCCCGACGCCTGGAGATGGCTGCCGCCGCGAAGGCGCTCGGCGTGCGGCAGGTGTTCCTGGGCTTTACCGACTCGGGCTTCCCGGAGGGAGACCCGTTGCCGCCGCTGCCCGATGATGCCTTCGCCGCCCTGCCGCTGGAACAGGCGGCGGCCCCGCTAGTGGAGGCCGTGCGCCGGTTTCGTCCACACGTAATGACCACCTACGACCCCACCGGCGGCTATCCGCATCCCGACCACATCTACACGCATACGGTCTCGATGGAGGCATGGGCGGCGGCGGGCAATGCCGAACGTTATATCGTGCCTAACGGAGCTGCGCCCTGGGCGCCGCAGAAGCTGTACTACAACCACGGCTTCTCGATGAACCGGCTGCGAGCCGTCCATGCGGCCATGCAGGCCAAGGGGTTAGAAAGCCCGTTCGGCGACTGGATCGCCTCTCGGGGGGCACGCGAGATTCCCGAGCGAGAGGTGACGGCCAAGATCGAGGTGGCAAAGTTCTTCGGCGCTCGCGATGCGGCACTGCTGGCACATGCCTCGCAGATCGACCCGAATGGATTCTTCTTCGCCGTGCCCCGCGACCTAGAGGCCGAGGTTTGGCCCTGGGACGAATACGAGTTGGGCGCATCCCGCATCCCGGTCGAACGTTATGAAACCGACCTGTTCGCCGGAGTGGAAGTGGGCTAACGCCTTACGGCGGCCATGAAAATGGCGATGGTATGGCAGGCGTAACCGACCACGGTGAATACGTGGAAGATCTCGTGGAAGCCGAACCAGCGCGGTGAGGGGTTGGGGAACTTGGTGCCGTAGATGACGGCGCCCAGGGTGTAGGCGATGCCGCCGGCGACGATCAGCCACACGACGGCTAAGCCGCCGCTAGCGCGCAGCGGACCCATATAGGCGACGGCCACCCAGCCGAGTGCCACGTACACCGGCACGTAGAACCAGCGGGGCGCGGATAGCCAAAACACTCGCGCCATCACTCCAGCCAGGGCCCCGCCCCAGACGATCAACAGCAGCGTGGTGGCCTGAGATGGCTCCAGCATTAGCACGGCGAGCGGGGTGTAGGTGCCCGCGATGATTAAGAAGATGTTGGAGTGATCCCAGCGGCGCAGAAACGCGGTGATCCGTGGCGACCAGTTTCCCCGGTGGTACACGGCCGATGTGCCGAACAGCAGCAGGGATGTCACCATGAACACCACGGCCGCAACCTTGCCCGCTGTCGCCGGAGACAGCACAATCAACACAATGCCAGCGGCCAGGGCTAGCGGCGTGGTACCGGCGTGAATCCAGCCACGCAGCCGGGGCTTTAGCGCGGTGGCGAACGTGTAGATGTTGCGGGCTGCCGGGCTGGCGGCGTCGGTGGCAGCGCTGTCGGCGGCGCTTGGGGTCTCGGCTAGTGTTGCCACAGGAACTCCATGGGAAAGAGGGTCATGTCTAACCTACGGTACCGTAGGTTACGACTCCGTAGCCAGCCAGAAACGCCCACCGTCGCATAGCTGCAACATCAGACACTCTCCCCGCCGAACCGGCTGATCTGGCGATTATCCGCTGCCGAACCGGCTGTTTTGGCTCCGAATCGAGGGTTTGGTGGCCAGATTAGCCGGTTCGGCAGCGGGGGGTGGTGGGTGGGGGCCGGTATCGTGGGGGTGTGCGAATGCCAGAGGCGCTATATCGCCTTTATGAAAACCGTCGGTTGGCCACGTATCTGACCCCTCCTGCTCGCCTGCCCAGACACATCGGCGTGATTCTTGATGGCAACCGGCGATGGGCCTCCTCCTTCGGGGAGACCGCCGCCACCGGTCACCGCCGGGGCGCCGCCAAGATAGCGGAGTTTCTGGGCTGGGTCGAAGAGTGGCGCATCGAGGTGGTCACCCTCTGGATGCTCTCCACCGACAACCTGGGTCGCTCCAGCGAAGAACTCGAAGCCCTACTAGAGATCATTCAGGATGCCGTGCAGGCGCTTAGCGCTGCCCGACGCTGGCGCCTGCGCGTTGTTGGCCGCCTTGACCTGCTGCCCGATGATGTGGCCACCACCTTGCGCCACGCCGCCGAGGCGACCGCCGAGGTCGAGGGGTTAGAGGTGAACGTCGCC
>WQZL01000019.1 GCA_009780755.1 Promicromonosporaceae bacterium
ACCTGGAGCGGCTGCGACGGCCACGATGGCCCCGTCGGCGAGGTGATCGAAACGCTGACGCTGGCCCCAGGAGAATCACTCACCTGCCGCGGCACCCTCAATATGGGCACAGCCACAACCCATCAAAACACCCTGACCGTTACCGCCGTCGGCGTACAGACTGGCACCGAGGTCAGCGATGTAGACGTCTGGGAGTTGGCTGTTGTCCACGCCGGTATTGCCGTGACCAAAACCTCGGCCGCCGGCGATCCGGCCCTGCTCGTCGTGGCCCCTGGCGTTATGCCTAGCCCGGTCGAGGTGGCGTTCACCATCACCAACACCGGCACCGAAGCCAAGCGCGGGCTGACTTTCACGGATGAGACCCTGACCGGTCCGGCTGTGGCCTGGTCCGCCTGTGACGGCCTCACCGGTGATGTCGCCTCGGCCTTGGCCGGACTCACCCTGGCCCCCGGTGCGTCGGTCACCTGTCATGGCACGCTGTCCATGAGCGCGGCCCGGCATCACCAGAACGTTCTGACCGTAACGGGCCTCGGCGCCAAGACCGGCACCGAGGTCACCGCCACGGACGACTGGCGGCTCGATGTGACCGTCGCGGGCATCAAGGTGGTCAAGACCTCGCCGGTAGGCGACCCAGCCTTGATCCCGGTGGCCCCAGGTCTCGCCCCAAAGCCGGTCGAGGTGATCTTCACAATCACCAACCTCGGCACCGAAGCCAAGCATGGCTTCACTTGGAACAACGCGACAATCGACGGACCGGACGTGACCTGGACCTCCTGTGACGGTCATACCGGAACGGTCGATGAGGCAATCGCTGGCCTCCGCCTAGAGGCTGGCGAGGCGCTGACCTGCCGCGGCACCCTAGCCGTGGCGCCGCCCTACCACGCATCAGCGTCGTCGTTCTTCGCCGCCTCGCAGGCTCACGTACAACCGCTAAGCGAAGCGAACCACTACCACGGAGGGCACCTGACCGTAACCGCCGTTGGCGCAGAAACCGGCACCAGCGTCCGCGATGCGGACGAGTGGTGGGCCGATGTGATCCTCTCGAAGATCGAGGTAGTGAAGACCTCTCCCCTCGGCGACCCGGCATTCCAGGTTCGCCACGCAGCCGGAGAGTACGAACCGGTCGAGGTCACATTCACGGTCACCAACCTTGGCGGCGAGACGATGAGCCACTTCACCTGGGAAGATGTGACTACGGAGGGGCCAGCCGTGACCTGGGCCACCTGCGATGGGCATTCCGGGACGGTTGATGAGGTCATAGCCGACCTGCGCCTGGAGGTTGGTGAATCCATCACCTGCCACGGCACCTTGGACCTCGGCGCGGCGCGGCGACACAGCAACGTACTCACCGTCATCGGCTTGGGCGAGATCACCGGCGGCTGGATCGAGGGGGAAGGCGACTGGGAACTGACGGTTCTGACCGGCGTGTGCGAGAAGGCATCCACGGCGCATCACCTGCACCCTGGAGAAACCACCTCACATACCTGGACCATCTTTAACGGCGAAGACCACGCCATGCCGATCAGTGCAACCACGGACCTTTCCGCTGCCTTGGTCTACACGGATCTGGTGCCCGGCTCCATCCGGGCAATGATGGGTAACGGGGCGAGTACCTCCGACATCACCGGCGAGGTCAAACTAGTGGGTGACCTACTCACCTGGTCGGGGGTGATCCCGGCTGGTAGCACCATCCGGGTCACCTATGACCTGCGAGCCAACGAACCGGTCAATGGCGCGGTCGGGCTTACCGTGGTGACCGAAACCCAGGTTGGACCGTGTTCGGTGCCGCTGCTAATCACGGCAACGCCAGAGCCTGGCCTGAAGTTGGTCAAGACCTCGCCCGCGGGTGACCCGGCCATCCTGCGCCTGTCCAAAGATTCGCCGCTCACTCCGGTGGTGGTGACATTCACCCTCACCAACACTGGCAATGTGCCGCTATCGAGCTTGACCTGGTACGACGTGACCATCGAGGGGCCAGACGTGGCCTGGGCCTCCTGCGAGGGCCACGTCGGAACCGTAGCTGAGGTAATCGCCGGGCTTACCCTGGCGGCGGGCGAGGCAGTAACTTGCCGAGGCACGCTGACAATGGGCGCGGCCTTGTCACACCAAAACGTGTTGGTCATGACCGGCACATACTCCGGCACCGGCGTCAGCGCCAGGGACGCCGACGAATGGCGACTAATCGTAGATTCACCCCCCAGTGGCGGCCCTGAACGCGACTCCTCCAACGACGATACTGAACATAACCCCTCCGCCGTCAACCCTGAACGCGACGCCATGCCGCACACCGGCGCACCCGTGACCTTCCTGGCAATCATCACCGTCGTGCTGCTTGCGATAGGCATCACCCTAAAACACGGCCGCCGCTCAGTAGATCCTGGTTGTGGGCGCGATAGATAAAGGCGAACATGCCCTAACGAGTGAACAGTCTGCCCGCTGGCGCCATCTGTGAGGCGCCCGGCGAGGCGGGTCAGGGTCGGCCCTCTTTGTGCGAACATCGTGTTCGATCTGGAGAGTTGACGTGCAGTCAAGAGGCAACGCTCGGCATCAGCTGGATGTGCTGCGGTACGCTCACGGCAAGTGTCGGTGGTGCGTTGCACACTGGAGTCGAGCAAAGGAGGTGCACCGATGGCTAGCGAGTACGAGATCAGACTGCAAGAGACGACGCTGCCCTCCGGCAAGATCATCGCCTCTGACCTGAATGCCATCATGTCTCGATTACAGGATCTCTCCACCAGGGTCAGCCGGTGGGTAGCGGACATTGAGGGAAGCGGACGCGGCCCCCTCGCGGTCGAGAGATCAGCGCAGATTCTCGTTGGCATCGTGCCAGGTAGCACGGTGCTTCAGATTGAGCGGGGCGTACACGATGCACTGGACTTCGACACGCCCTTTGAAGAAGACACGAACAAACGGTTTTGGGAAGTCGTCGCAGGAATCGGAACCGATGTGCCACCTGCTGATGCTCCGGAATTGGTGCGAGAGAGCGCCGTTGGGCTTCTTGACGCACTCCAGGCCGCGGCACCACAGGTGACCGTGGCCAACCCGAATGGCCGAGCGATCACCTTCCGTCCCGATCAGCGAAGTCGTGAAACTTGGAACGTTAAGACACGGGTAGTAGATGAAATCGCCGTTACCTTCACCGGGCGGCTTGACTGGGCCGATCTACCCAAGCGCCAGTTGAAGATCACCGATGACGTTGGTAACCGGGTGACGCTGACCCGGGTGGAGGACACCGAAGAATTGGTTCGTCAGCTGGTGGGTCACCGCGTAACCGCAACCGGTATCGCTACCCGTAACGTTGCCGGGCAAGTGGTCTCAATCAAATCCCCCGACATCACCGAAGCGCAAGTTCCCGATGCCTGGCATCTGAGATCAACGCCCAGTTGGGCGCCACCCATCGATTACGTTGGCCCAGACCCCGACGGCGGCGTCGAGTTCGACGATGATGAGTGGGTAACGTTCATGGCCGCAGTTAAGGCCGCCTAGACATGTCAGATCAAAGGTGGATTGTTCTCGACACTGATGTCTGGAGCGGACTCTTCACAAGGTCACCGCGAAAGCCAGACCCTCGCCTTGGAGTCTGGCGACGACTAATCGACGGCGCCTCAACCGCAATCGCCATGCAGACGCGAGCAGAGGTCCTCGCCGGTCTCGCCTATACCGATCTCGGGCAGCAGCGGCGTGCGGCCATCCGCATCCAACTAGACGCTACCCCGACGATTCCGGTCAGCGAAGATGTAGTAATCGCATTTGCCGATCTGACCGCAGGTTGTCGAATGGTGGGCCATGCTCTGCACGCCAAGACGCATACGGCTGACCGCTGGATTGCTGCAACCGCGATAGCCGTCGGCTACCCGCTCCTCGCTGGAGACCACATTTATAGTGACGCTCCCGGACTTCGGCTTCTGACAAGCGAGTCATAACGCTGGCGCTAACCATAAATCGTTCGTTGTGGCTATACCCATCATCACTAGGCAACCCGCAGGGCAGCGCAGACTTGCGTTGAGTACGGCAAGTAAACTGATCTTCCGTGAGGATTTTGGTGATTGGGTCGGGTGCCCGCGAGCATGCCATCGTTCATTCGCTTGCTGCCGAGGGGGGACATGTTCTGTTCGCCGCGCCGGGTAATCCCGGTATCGGGGCGTTGGCGACCTGCTTCGATGTGGATGGCGCCGATCCTCTCACCGTGACAGCCCTCGCCCGAACGCTCCGCGTAGACCTGGTGGTGATCGGTCCGGAGGTGCCATTGGTGGCCGGGGTGGCCGACGCGTTGATCGCCGCTGGGGTGCCCGTGTTCGGCCCGACGGCCGCCGCCGCCCGCCTGGAGGGATCAAAGGCGTTCGCTAAGGAGGTAATGGCCGCCGCTGGTGTGCCCACGGCTGAGGCTCGCGTCTGTGCCACGATGGCACAGGTTGAGGCCGCACTGGCCGAGTTCGGCGCTCCCTACGTCGTAAAGGATGATGGCCTGGCCGCGGGCAAGGGGGTGGTGGTCACTCACGATCACGATGCGGCTCTAGCCCACGCCCGCTCAATTTTGGACGCCCCGGTGACTCAGCCCTCTCTCGTTGTCGAGGACTACCTTGATGGTCCCGAGGTGTCCCTGTTCGTTATCAGCGACGGATGCGCCGTAGTCCCGCTGGCTCCGGCGCAGGATTTCAAACGTGCCCTCGACGGCGACGAAGGCCCGAACACCGGCGGCATGGGCGCGTATAGCCCGCTCGATTGGGCGCCGCCTGGACTTGTCGCCGAGGTTATCGAACGTGTTGCCCAACCCACCATTGACGAGATGGCCCGGCGTGGCACGCCCTTCACCGGGGTGTTGTATGTGGGCCTGGCGCTCACCTCTCGCGGCTTGCGTGTGGTGGAGTTCAACGCCCGCTTTGGCGACCCGGAGACCCAGGTGGTGTTGGCCAGGCTCCGTACCCCGCTCTCGGCACTGCTGCACGCGGCGGCCACCGGCGCTCTGGCCAAGCTTCCCCCGCTCGACTGGTCGCCCGATGTTGCCGTGAACGTTGTGATCGCGGCCCAGGGCTACCCCGACACCCCTCGCGTCGGCGACCCGATCACCGGCATTGCGGAAGCCGAGCAAGTGCCCGGTGTCCATGTCCTGCACGCCGGCACGGTGGTTTCGACACGGCCCTCCTCCGTCGGGCCTACTCAACCACCCGAGAACGGATGGTTGAGTAGCGAGCGAAGCGAGCGTGTCGAAACCATGAGCGGCCTTGGTTGCGATGGGGTACGCCCGGCGGAACTCCTCTCGGCGGGCGGGCGGGTGTTGTCCGTCGTGGCGAGTGGCGTCACCCTAAATGTTGCCCGCGCCCGCGCCTATGAGGGCGCCCGCCACATCCGCCTCGATGGCTCGCATCATCGCACCGATATCGCCGAAAAGGCCGCCGCCGGCCAGGTCGTGATTCCGTCATGACCGATGCCCTAACCCTCCCCGGCTGGCGGCACGCCTACTCCGGGAAGGTTCGCGACCTCTACGTGCCCTCTGGCTCACCTCCCAGGGATGATGTGATCCTGGTGGTCGCATCCGACCGCATTTCCGCCCACGACTTCCTGCTGGAACCGCCGATTCCAGGAAAGGGCGCGGTACTCACCCAACTGAGTAACTGGTGGTTCGACCAGCTGACGGACATCGTCCCCAACCACCGGCTGGCATCCGAAACCGGCTGGCAGAGCGGGACAACCCGAGCGGGGGCGCAAAGCGACGAGGGAACGACGGAGCCAAGCGCCCACCGCGACCACTGTCGCGCGGAAGCTAGTCGGCAACACTTGCCGGACATCCCAGTGGAGGTGGCTCCCCGCGCCATGCTCTGCAAGCGCCTAGAGATGTTTCCCGTGGAGTGCGTGGCGCGCGGCTACCTGACCGGCTCCGGGCTGGCCGAGTACCAAGCCACGGGAAGCGTAACCGGCATCGAGCTGCCCCCCGGACTAAAGGATGGCTCCCGCCTCCCGGAGCCGATTTTCACCCCGGCGCTAAAGGCCGAGGTGGGGAGACATGACGAAAACGTGCCATTCGTCGAGGTGGAGCGGCGCATCGGCGCCGAGGTTGCCGCCCGGTTGCGCGACCTCACCCTGGCAATCTACGCCCGTGCCGAGAGCATCGCCCGCGAGCGCGGCCTGATCCTCGCGGATACCAAGTTCGAGTTCGGTATCAACCCGGCCATCGGTGAGATCACACTCGGGGACGAGGTACTCACCCCGGATTCGTCGCGCTTTTGGCCCGCCGATGAGTGGGAGCCGGGCCGCCCGCAGCCCTCCTTCGACAAGCAGTATGTTCGCGACTGGCTCACCGGCCCTACCTCCGGCTGGAATCGCGACTCCACCGAAGCTCCGCCACCGCTTCCAGCCGATGTTGTCACCCGCACCCAGGCTCGCTATCACGAAGCGTTCACCCGCCTAACCGGCTGCCCCCTCCCCTAATGCCTGGCCTATCTACCAGGTAAGCCGCGCTGCTATTGGCGCAGGCTGCGAATGGAGTCGATGGCCAGGCACTGCCAGGTCTCCGTTTCTCCGGTGATCGGCGCCGGGTGATCTGCGGCATTGCCGGGCAGGTTGGCGACGATCAGGGCCGCCGAAATCAGCGCGACCAGGCCCAGGAAAGCGACCGTAATCCAGGCGAACAGGCTAGGCCGATGTGTCAGTTCGGCTGCGGAGACCGGCAACAGCGAGGCGTACTCGACCGGGAATGGCTGGATCGAGCGGTAGGCACTCTGGTAGCCATCGGGCGACTGTCCCAGGTAGAAGCGAATCGCGTCCGCCGTGGTTGGGAATGCTGGCAGCGCCGCCAGAAAAAGTTGTTCGTCAACGGGATCGGCCAGGGGCGGCGGGTAGCTGGGCCAATCCTCGGGCAGCAAGGGAATCTCGTTCGGGTCGCGCGGGTCGGACATGAAAACTCCTTTGCCGTGACTGGTTCCTGTCGATGGTTCCAGTCGGGCGACCCCTCCGGATGGATTGGCGCTAACTGACTCATCTGCCGAGTCAGCCAAGCAGCACGAGGGTGGCTGCTTCACCGCCTAAGCCCAGCCAGAAGTGCAGTATGGCGACAATGAACGCCATCCAGAAGATGGTGGTAATCATGCCTAGGATCATCGCGGCGATGGCAAGTCCCTTGCCACCCCGGCCCGTGCGCTGGCAGCGGCCGTGCGCGATGAAGCCCAGAATCATCGGCACGATGCCGAAGGGGAACAGGATTATGGCCCACATCGCCAGCGGGTCTATCGTCGCCGAGTTGATGGCCCTCTCGCGGCTGGCATCCCCAAGCGCGGTGTTCCGTGGCTTGTACGTGGGCTGGGGACGGCCAGGCATGGTACTCCTCGTACATCGCGATATAGACACTCCTATCTTCGCACGCCAACCACCCTCATCCTTCGCGCAGGTGTGAAATCGGTAGTTTCGGCCAAGATCGGTAGGGGCACCTGCCGATCTCAGCCGGAATTGCCGATCTCAGGGGGAAGGGTGGCTAGGATTGAGACGGAAATCCACCCCTGCCACTAAGGAGACCCCAGTGGGACGTGTCATCGTTGAGGTAATGCCTAAGCCCGAGATTTTGGACCCCCAGGGCAAGGCCGTGGTCGGGGCGCTGCCGCGTCTCGGCTTCACGCAGTTCATGTCCGTTCGGCAGGGTAAGCGCTTTGAGCTGGAGGTGGCTGGCCCGGTGACACCGGAAATCCTGGCTGCCGCCCGCGAGGCCGCCGAAAAGATGCTCGCAAACACCGTGATCGAAGATGTTGTCGCCGTGTTCGAGGACAGGGCCGCCTGATGGGTGGCGTGGTTTCGGCAGGCTCAACCACCGGTGCGCGCATCGGCGTCATCACCTTCCCCGGCACGCTAGATGATCGCGACGCGCAGCGAGCCATTCGCCTGGCGGGCGGCACCCCGGTGGCGCTGTGGCACAACGACGCCAACCTGCATGGCGTTGATGCCGTCATCATCCCCGGCGGCTTCTCTTATGGCGATTACCTGCGGGCCGGGGCGATCAGTCGCTTCGCCGCCGCGATGGACTCCGTAGCCGACGCCGCGCGCGGCGGAATGCCGGTACTCGGCATCTGCAACGGCTTTCAGATTCTCACCGAGGCGCACCTGTTGCCCGGCTCGATGATTAAGAACGACCACCTGCACTTTATCTGCCGCGAACAGCCGCTCATCGTCGAGAACGCCTTGACCGCCTGGACAAACCAGTACACGGTTGGCCAGCGCATCGTCATCCCACTAAAGAACACGGACGGCCAGTACGTGGCCGACGAACGCACTCTCGACGCGCTAGAGGCCGAGGGTCGAGTCGTGTTCCGTTACGCAGATGACGGCGTGATGGCGAACCCGAACGGTTCGCGGCGAGCAATTGCGGGCGTCACCAACGAGCGCGGCAATGTGGTGGGCCTAATGCCCCACCCAGAACATGCGGTAGAGCCGGGCTTCGGCCCAGACTCGGCAACGGGCGCCCGCCAAGGCACCGACGGCCTCCCCTTCTTCACCTCGGTACTAACCTCACTAATCGCCGCCTAATCTTCGTTATTCTGCTGTGCGGTTTCGGGGTTCCGGCGAGTCCCCGCAGCGAAGCGAGGAGACTCGTGGGGTGAAGCAAGCAAGTCGCAGAATCTAGGGTTAGCGGAAACCCTCAACCCTGGGTCCTGCGACTACGCTCCTTCGTCGCTTCGCGCAGGATGACGAGGGGAAAAGCTCCCCCAGCGCATCAGGTGGTTTCGACATGCTCGCTTCGCTCGCTACTCAACCACCGCCGAAGGGAGACGTCTGTGTTGAGAACGGAGTGGGTTCCGGTGGGTTGTTGACGGCGGGCCGTAGGCTGGGGCGCGTGTATGACGGCGCAGTGCAGGATCTGATCGACGAGCTTGGTCGCCTCCCCGGCGTCGGGCCAAAAAGTGCGCAGCGAATCGCGTTCCACCTGCTGGCAGCCGATGCCGATGACGTGCGGCGACTGGCCGATGCGCTCACGGAGGTTAAGGCACGGGTGCGGTTCTGTGAGCTGTGCGGAAACGTCGCCGAGTCCGAGCGTTGCCGGGTCTGCGCCGATCCGCGGCGCGGCGACGAGGTGATCTGCGTGGTCGAAGAACCCAAGGATGTCGTGGCCATCGAGCGCACGCGGGAGTTCCGTGGCCGCTATCACGTACTCGGCGGGGCCATTAACCCCATCGATAACGTTGGCCCGGACGACCTGCGGATAAAGGAGCTGCTGGCTCGCCTGGCCGATGGGCGGGTAACCGAGGTGATCTTGGCCACCGACCCGAACGTCGAGGGGGAAGCCACCGCCACCTACCTGGCTCGACTGATCGGCCCGATGGGGCTAACCGTCACCCGTCTGGCCTCCGGCCTGCCGGTCGGCGGGGATCTGGAGTACGCCGACGAGGTAACTCTGGGCCGCGCCTTTGAGGGCCGTAGGGTGGTCGGGCGCTAATGACGTTCCACTTACCGGCACGGGCCGGTATCCTTGGGCGCGTGCCCCGGTCCGGGTCGCCCAACTAACGCAAGAGGTGTCAAAGTGCCTACCGGCAAGGTCAAGTGGTTCGAGGAGTCGAAGGGCTTCGGCTTCATCACCGGCGACGACGGTGGTGAGGTATTCCTGCACGCCACCGCGCTGCCCGCGGGTGTCACATCGCTAACACCCGGCACCAAGGTGGATTACGGTGTAGCCGACGGCAAGCGTGGCCCCTCCGCTCTCGCGGTGCAGGTACTCGACGCGCCCCCGGTCATCGCTCGGGCGAAGCGCAAGGCGCCCACGGATATGGCCACCATCGTCGAGGATCTGATTAAGGTACTCGACCGCGTGGGAGACGGTCTAAAGCGTGGCCGCTACCCCGAGGGGCAGACCGCCGAGCAAGTCGCCAAGTTGTTACGCGCCGTGGCCGATGATCTCGGCTAAGCGCGCCCCGAAGGAGATCGTGCTGACCGGCGCGGTCGAGTTGGCGCGCGCCGCCGCCAGTGAGGTGGCCGATTCGCCCTCCGATGTGGGCGAACATCTTGGCGTTACCCATGAGGGTGAGCGGTTGGCCTCCCATCACTTCGCCGCCGAGATGCGCGGCTACCCCGGCTGGCACTGGGTGGTGACGTTGGCCCGCGTGCCTCGCGGTCGCACCGCAACCGTGTGCGAGGTTGAGCTGATTCCCGGCGATGGTGCGCTGCTTGCTCCGGCGTGGCTGCCTTGGTCGCAGCGCCTTCAACCCGGCGATGTCGGCCCCGGTGATGTGCTGCCGTTCAAGCCGGACGATCCGCGCCTGGTGCCCGGCTGGAAGCCCAGCGGCGATCCGGCGCAGGATGAGGTGGCCATCGACGAGCTGGCGCTGGCCCGCGCGCGGGTGCTGTCACCGATTGGCCGCGAGGAGGCCGCCCGCCGCTGGTACGCCGGATCGCAGGGACCAACCGCTCCGGGAGCGATTGCATCCACGGACAACTGTTTGACCTGCGGTTTCCTGATCCCGCTGCAAGGCTCCCTCGGGCAGCTGTTCGGCGTGTGCGCCAACGAATGGTCGCCCAACGATGGCCGCGTGGTCGCGCTGAATCATGGTTGCGGGGCGCATTCAGAATCCGACATTGAACCAACCTCCTCGGGCTGGCCCGCCGCCTCTGTCGTTGACGAGATCGCCGGCGAGCACGTCTCCGACATCATCATCGAACCGCTAAGCCCGCCTGCGGTCGAGCCGCCCCCGGAGCCTAAAGCTACACCTGAGTCGCCCGGCGCTTGACCCATAGCCAACCGATGCCACCGAGGGCGAGTCCGGCGCCGCATACCGCCACGGCGATCCAGTCAACCCGGTCGATGATGGCCAACGCGATCATCACGACCGAGGCAAGAGTCCACAGGGCGAGGCCAATGAGTACGACGCGGCGCAGGTTCACCTCCGCCGGCGGCGGCGTAGGCCGACGGGTTTCGGGGCGAAAGAGCAGCCGCAGTAGGTTAGGCACCCGCCCATCCTACGCACCACTTCTATGAGAACAGAGCGGGTTCCCCCGAACAAAAACGACCAAAATGGGCGCAGAGGGGTAGAAATCACGCAAAAACCGGCGTGGATTAGCGGTTTTCAACAAAATATCCCTAGTCTGTTCCCCAGCCCCCGGCCAACTAGGCCGGGACAGGCCCAAAACACCAATGGTGTCCGCTTCCGGTGGACGCCCCTAGATGAAGGAATACCTATGCCGTTGAACAAGTCTGACCTCGTCTCGGCCATCGCTGCTGACAGCGACCTCACCAAAGCTCAGGCCGAGGCCGCGCTGAACTCGTTGCAGGCCGTGCTGGTCGACTCGCTGCGCAAGGGCGAAGCCGTGAAGGTTACTGGTCTGCTCTCGGTTGAGCGCGTTGCTCGCGCCGCCCGCACGGGCCGCAACCCGCGCACCGGCGAAGAGATCTCCATCCCCGCTGGCTTCGGCGTGAAGATTTCGGCCGGTTCGGTTCTGAAGAAGGCCGCCGCTGGCGAGTGATTCTCCTCGCGAAAAGGCCCGTGGGCCTGGCCATCTGGCCAGGCCCACGGGCCTTTTCGGTACCCAGTTAGGGGAACGAAACCCCCTTCATCCCAGCAGCGCCGGGGTGCCGAGCTGATCTCAGCTCGGCCTTACCCCTTTAGCGCTTCACGCGAAGTGGCGTCCCTTCCGCTTGCGTTGGCCACGATGCTTGGTCATAAGGCCAACGGTAAGCAGGAAGGCAGCGATCGCCGTGAGCAGCCCCGTCGCGACACCGGTAACCGGCAGCTCGGGACCACCATCCGGCTGAACTGGAGGCGGCGTCGGGGTCACCTCCGGGGTTGGGATAAGCGTTGGAGTGGGCATCGGCGACGCGGTAGGTGTTTCCCCAGGGGTGGGTGTTGGAGTGGGCATGGGCGTGGGCGTTGGCATCGGTGACGGGGTGGGCGTCGGCAATGGTGTCGGCGTCGGAGATGCCAGCAACACCACCTGCGCCGAGCAGGTGCCAACACAGGTTTCGGTCGCCACCGTTAGCTCAGCTCCATCCGCAATCACGTCATTGGCCCGCAAGGTGTATGTGATCTGTACAGACCCTCCGGCCGGGATTTCTCCCTCCCAAATCAGGTCGGTACCTACCAGTTCTGCGCCGCCCGTGATCGAACCAGGAACCAGCGTGGTTAATCCGAGTACCGCCGCCAGGTCGGTAACTGCGGTGACGGGCTTTACCTGGTCTGCGTCATTAGCGATCACCCATGTGTGCGTGGTCGATGCCCCCGGTTGCAGTTCGCGATAGGTGTACGTCTTATCACAGGAACCGACTAGTACCGTCACCTCCCAAGCGTCCTCGGCCCTCACCCTAACTTCCCGCTCGGTCAGAGTGTCGGTGGCGACGATGGTTAGTTCGTTGCGGTGCTCGGTGTAGGTGCCCATTGCCAGGGTTCCGCGGCAGGTGATTTCTGCTCCCGGAGCCAACTCCACCCCAGTCAGCGTGCCGCCAGTCCCAGTGAGGGTGACGTCGCCATCGCAGTTAAGCCAGGTAACGGCGGGACCGGCTTCGGTGTAGTCATCCCAGGTGATGTCGCCCAGCGGCACGTTGCCCTCATTTGTGATGGTGAAGATCACCTCTACCGCTGCTGGCGCCTCCCCCTCGGCTCGCACGATAATGCCCGGATCGCCAACAGGGCTGGTCTTGACCACCGATACCTCGACGGTGGGAGTAACCTCGATCTCATTAGTCACGGCGCAGGAACCGAACCAGAACTCGGTTTCCGTCTCGAATGATGTGCCATTGAGCGCGTAGAGAAGGTCATCATCTAGCCGCAGTTGGTAGGAGACCGTGATGGTGCCATCGACTGGGATGTCACCGATCCAGCGCAGTTCGTTGCCCACCAGGGTTGGCACGCCAGCAGAGGCGTGAATCGAGCCGTCCACAATCGAGGCAACCGCCAGCGCTTCGGTCAGGTCGGTGACCGCGTTGTACCCGATCAGCGAGGCCGGGCCGGTGTTCGTGACCGTCCAGGTGTGTGTGGTTACCTCGCCCGCGTACAGCTCGGCCTGGGTTTGCGACTTTCCGCAGGAGACTCCGCGCGCGAGCGTCATCACTGCCACCACGGAATCGTCGGTGGTGTGATACATCCACTCGTCAATGAGCCGAGCGTCACCCCAGGTGGCCGGCGGCGGGTTCCCAGGGGCGGTCATTGGCGCCTCGGGGCTAAATCCCCAGCGATGAACCCCGCCGGTGGAGTCGAAGTTCCTGGCCGTGACCGGGGAGTGTGGGTACACCGGCGGTATCACCGTGCCCTGACACTCCTCGAGGATGCCATTGTTCGAGCAAATGTAGGGCCTATCCGGTACGGTCCAGTTGATGTACCGGCTGCCCGCGTTGGGGCCGTTGAGCGCGGTCATCTGTACGCCGCCCTCGCGATACTCGACGTCGTTCATCACCACGTGGAATTCGCCGAGCGATCCAAGGTGCCCGCGTATTCCTACCACCTGATCCCACGGCACCTCGTTGCCATCGCCGTCTAGGCCATCCCAGTAGAAGCGGTGCGTGCCCGGCAGCATGGTGACCTCAAACTCGCGGTCTACAGCATCATCGAACTCGCCGTTGTTGTCGGTGTCGATGCGCACGGTCACGGTGCCGCCCATGCCGCCCAGCGTTACCACCACATAGCCGGCGTGCGTTGTGGCGCCGGGTGTTGGTTCGAAGGCAAACGTCAGCGTGGGAGACACGAAGTTCGGCATCACCCACCGCTCGGCGCCGTTGAAGAACTGGGCGGTTGGCGGCATGTCGGGGTCAGGCAGCTCGAAGAAGATTCGATAAACCTCGGCGTTGGGACAAGCATCCACGATCCTGGAGTATCCGGGAGCGTTGTTGAAGACGCTTCGCCGCTGCGGCACACAACCATTGTGAACACCAAGGTTGTTGCCTCGAATGTCTGAAGCCCACCCGTTGAAACCCCACATCACGTGTTCGTACTGGAAGCCGGAGGCGGAGAGGAAGAACAGTCGCTGATCCCACCGGATTGCATCATTGGCATGCGCTGCCCGCTGCTCGATGGCCGGATGTATGTTTTGGTCGTTCTGAACCAACACGTCAACCCAGACTCGACCCAGGTGCGGAGTGCCATCGACATCGCGCGGCACGATGTCAAATGCGCCAATGAACGGGCCTACCCCGGTGAAGCCGACATTCCGCGTGCGAATGCGCCAGACACCCTCGGTCTCGCTGCGCAACCCCGGGAAATCCCAGTAACCAGTGTCGTCCACCTCCAACCGATGTGTGTATATCTCCCCCGCTGGCGAGGTTGCCTCAATATAGGCATGAGGGTCTGAGCCTGGGGAGGTAGCGGTCCAGCGCAGCACTTCAAACCGGATGTCGAGCCAGCCACAGGCGTCCACATAGGCGAAGTAAACGTTGCTGTTTCGGATGGCCCCACCACCAAGATCGTTGATGGAGGGCCGTGGCAGGTTGGTCGATCCCTGGCCCCAAACCGGAGGCGGCGCCGGAACATCCGGGCAGTTCATCAACGGGCTGACATTCAGCTGTGTGGCCAGGTCGGCCGACAGGTTATCTGCGTCGAGGTCGAGAGAATCTGCGACTTCATGTTCTTGGTACTCATACGCTGGATCGTCGTCCGCCACCACGGAGTTGTCAGGCAGCGCAATAGCGGTGCCAGTCAACGTGAGGGTAGCGGCTGCCGCCACAAATAAGGGGATAGCCCTATGAAGCTTGTATCCAGGTCGATGGAGAGGCTTATAAGTCATGGTTAGGGACACCTAGTTCAAGAGAAATGATGTGATGGAAGACTCGGGGATCCGAGTCACACCAGATCATCTAAAAACGCTCCACCTCAGAAACCGGACATTCCACTCGCTCCCAGCAGACTTTTGTGCCAAACCTTCACAGGGTCGCCGCATCTCTGGGAGAAATGGTTACTAAAGCTCGTTGCGTTTCTCCAGGTTGCGCATGGCCACCCAACCGATGGGCACGCGCGCCCAGTAGGTGATGGCGCGGAAAAGCAGCGTTACCGAAAGGGCGATAGCACCGGGGATGCCCGCCGCGGTTAGGCCCAGCACCAAGGTGGTCTCGACGGCCCCGAGGCCGCCGGGCGTCGGAAATAGCGCCCCCGTGGCATTACCCACCAGGTAAACGGTGGCGATGCCAACCAGGGAGAGGTTTTGCCCGAGCGCCTGGAGGGCGGCATAGAAGGCGAACACGTAACTGAGGGTAATCACCAGGTTACCGGCCAGGCCAAGCGCCAGGCGCGTGGGCTGTCCGGCTATCTCCGAAAGCCGCGGCCATACCTGAGAGAGCGTCGGCCCTGCCTTCGCCCACAGCCAGCGCCGCACGGGGGGCATCAGCATCAAAATGGCCAAAATCGCCAAGGCAATGCCCACAATAACCAGCACCTCGGTGGGCGGACCATCCACCACCCCACCCTCGTCTGTGGTCAACGAGAGTACGATCAGCAGCGTTATGGTAACGGTGATCTGCGCCACCTGCACCAGACCCACGGTGGCCACGGCCATCGGCGTTGGCACACCCTTGCGGGTGAGGAAACGCAGGTTGAGCGCGGCTGGCCCGATGCCGGCCGGGGTGGCCAGGGCTACGAATGATCCGGCCATCTGCACGACGATGGCCCGCCTAATCGGCACTCTGCCGGGGGCGAAGGCAACCAGGGTCAACGCGCTGCCAACCCAGGTGAGTCCGGCAAAACCAAGCGCGGCACCCACCCACCAGGGGTTCGCCGCCATGACGGCCTCGCGAATCTGCTCAAAGCTGATGGTGGTAACCACTACGGCAACCACGATGATGGTAAGCACCGCCATGATGAGGGTGCGAGGGCCGAAGCGAGCGAGCTTAAGAGGCTCGACGCTCGCCTCTGGCAGCCTTTCAACCAGCGCGGCCCGCAGTTCGCCGATCAGGCCCTTGCGGGAACGTACTTCCTCCCGAGTGTCGGTGGGTAGCGCTACGGTTTGGAGCAGCGGACCGATGGCGGCGATCTCACCATCGGGCAAGGCCCGCACCGCGGAGGCCACGGCGCGCTGAGGGCCGACGCGCAACGCAAGGAGGGCGAGTAGCTGGGTTAGGTCGATACGACGCGACAGAGTGGACGCGGCTACCTCGCCCTGCTCCCAACCGGCAATCCACACCCGCGGCTGGTTCGCGTTATCGCGGTGCACCAGCAGCACGTCGGAGGTTAGCTGGTGGTGGGCAAGACCCGCCTTGTGGGCGCGGAGTAGCTGTTTCCACGCCTCGGCCATGATCCGATCACCGGCGGCACCCTCCAGGTCTGCGTCGGACAGATCGCGCAAAGAGACGGCGCCTCGGGCGTGTTCGAGAACGAGAACGGCCGAATCATCGGCCATGCCCAGACCCAGGAGGCGAGGAGTGCGAACCCCGGCGGCGGCGGCGGCGTAACTGAGCAGCGCATTTCGTTCGGCGACGGCCTTCAGCGAGATGTTCGCGCGCCCCTCTAAGCCACGCAGCTGGATGGCTCGCCACATGCGGGCCATGAAGCCAACCACCTGCCGGTCGCCATCAAGCACCACCACGTCGTAGCGAGCGCCGTCATCATTGAGCATGGCATAGACACGGTTATCTCCCGAACGGGCCAATGCCACAGCGGCGGAGTCAGACGAGCGGGTGACGGCATCGGCGTGCGCATCATCGGCAGGGATGGGGGTGATCGCGGGGGGGAGATCAGAGATCCAGGGGCTTGCCTGCTCCTTAGCGAACATGGCCTGCTCAAAGGCGCGCACATCGCTGCGTTTGATGGGCACAGTGTCATGAATGGTTTGCAGGCCGTCCCACTGGGAGGCTTCGCCGAGATCGCGCACACGCACCAGCGCGGTCGGGTTAAACCCGGCGCGATGCACGGCGGCCACCAGCGACTCGCCATAGGCCCGTTCGGAGCTTACGCCCGATAGCCACTGCACAACCAGGCCACCGATGCGGCCAACCAGCAGAGCCAGCAAAATTCCGGCCAAGGAAACGACATTGGCAGCCAGCAGCAGCAGTAGCACTGCCCATTGCAAGTTCCACGCCCAGCGCACCGTCTTGCGGCGGGTGCGTGGCCCGGCGATGGTCAGCAACGCGACCAGTGCGGCGATGAAGGGGGAAACGGTGAAGAGGGACTCCCCGGAGACGGTCTCCGTTGACAGGCTCAAAATGAAGTAGTCAGTGCCGATTCGGGTAATTAGCTGTTCGGTGAGTACTGCGAGCAGGAAGCCAGCGGTGTAGGCAGCGACCGATTCGGCCAGCTGCCGCCCCAATCTACGCAGTCCAAGTTCAATCACCACCGCAAGCGGCAGCACCAAGGTGACTAGGTTCTCAAACCAACCAACCGGCAGTGCCAGAATATCGGCGAGCAGCGTGCCAAAGCCGCTGATGTCACCGGTGATGGCATCGGCGGTGTCCTGCGCGAAGAAGGCGACCAGCAGCACGAGGGTGATGCCAATCACACATAGCACGATGCCAAGCAAGTTTCGAGGCTTGCGGAGTCGAGGGTGCGGATTGTCCACCACTCGCACGGAGGCATCTCCGGGCAGAACATCGTCAAATACGGCCGCCCTAAGCGCACGGGTGGCCTCGCCCGGCAACACCGAAGGCGGCGACAATGGCACACCAGGGCGTTCGGTCTCGGACATGGGGAGAAGTCTACGGCGATTGCGTATAGAACCCTGCCTTATGCCCTCCGGCAACCGAATCACCCCGGTGATTGAGCAAACCCTCCCCGGGTGGTTGAGTAGGAGGGCCGCCAGGCCCGACATGTCGAAATCACCACCACCGTCACACAGGGTGGTTTCGACAGGCTCAACCACTGGGGGAGAGGTAAGAGCGCGAGCGCCGGTGGCGAATGGCCGTGAACTGGTGTGGTGAGGCAGACTCAGGTACATGGATTACGAGTTCTGGTCGGCGTACTCCCACGGGTTTGCGCGCGTGGCAGCGGTGACGGTTCCGGTAACGGTGGCCGATCCGGCCGCAAACGTCACCCGTATCATCGAACAGGCCCGTGCCTGCCATGAAGATGGGGTGGCCGTGGCGGTGTTCCCCGAGCTGAGCCTCACCGGTTACGCCATTGACGATTTGCTGCTCGCCGACCCTTTGCTCGACGCCGCGCAGGTCGCGCTCGCCGAGCTGCTGGCCGCATCCGCTGAGCTACGGCCCGTCCTCGTGATCGGTGCGCCCCTGCGCTCTGGCAACCGGTTGTACAACTGCGCCGTGGTGATTCATGCCGGGCGCGTACTCGGCGTCGCGCCCAAGAGCTACGTCCCCAACTACCGCGAGTTCTATGAGCGTCGCTGGTTCGCCCCCGGCGATGACCAGCGCGGCGGCACTATCACCGTGTGCGGCCAGGATGTGCCCTTTGGCCCAGACCTCATCTTCGCCGCATCTGACGTGCCGGGCCTGAGCCTGCATGTCGAGGTGTGCGAGGATATGTGGGTGCCGGTGCCGACCTCGGCGCAGGCCGCGCTGGCGGGGGCGACCGTGCTGGCGAATCTGAGCGGGTCGCCCATAACAGTGGCCCGCGCCGATGATCGCCGCCTGCTGGTGCGTTCTGCGAGTGTTCGCTGCCTGGCCGCCTGTGTATATGCCGCTGCCGGGCCGGGCGAGTCCACCACCGATCTGGCCTTCGATGGGCAGACCATGATCTACGAGGTTGGGGAGCTGCTCGCCGAGACCGACCGCTTCCCGGATGGCCCGCGTCGCGCCGTGGCCGACGTCGACCTTGACCGCCTGCGCCAAGAGCGCCTACGCCAAGGCACCTTCGACGACAACCGTCGCGCCCTATCGGTGGCCGCAGCCCCCTCCTCAGCCGTTGAGCCGCATCCAGTGGTTGGGCGAAACCCGGTGGTTGAGCTTGTCGAAACCACCCACCACAACGGCGAAGTGGTCTCGACACGCCGCTCCGCATCTACTCAACCAACCGAGGCCGAGGCGGCGCCAACCCTCTCTGGCCATGACACTGCGTCATTCTGCGCGAGCGAAGCGAGTCGCCGGACCCAGTTCCACACGGTCCCCTTCACCCTCAATCCACCGCGCCATGACATTGGCCTGCGCCGCCCGGTGGCCCGTTTCCCGTTCGTACCAAGCGACGCCGCCCGGCTGGCCCAGGATTGTTCCGAGGCGTACCGCATCCAGGTTTCGGCGCTTCAGCAGCGGCTCACCTCCATTGGCTCCCCAAAGATTGTCATCGGCGTCTCGGGTGGCCTGGACTCGACGCACGCCCTCATCGTGGCGGCGAAGGCGATGGACCTGTTGGGCCGCCCGCGTTCAGACATCCTGGCCTACACGTTGCCCGGCTTCGCCACGAGCACGGAGACCAGAGAGCGCGCCTGGCGGCTTAGCGAATCGCTCGGAGTCACCTGCGAGGAGATCGACATCCGCCCGACGGCCACGCAGATGCTAAGAGACATGAATCACCCGTTTGCGCAGGGTGAGCCGGTCTACGACGTGACCTTTGAGAACGTGCAGGCCGGGTTGCGCACCGACTACCTGTTCCGTCTGGCGAACCATCGGGGCGGCATCGTGCTGGGCACGGGTGACCTGTCGGAGCTGGCACTTGGCTGGTGTACGTATGGCGTGGGCGATCACATGTCGATGTACGGCATCAATGCCGGGGTGCCCAAAACGCTGATTCAGCATCTAATCCGCTGGGTGGCCGCAACGGGCGACTTTACGCCCGAGACTAGCGCGGTGTTGTTGGAGATTCTTGGTCAGGAGATCAGTCCCGAGTTGGTGCCTGCCGATGCGGACGGTGCGCTGCAAAGCACGCAGGCGCAGATCGGCCCTTACGAGTTGCAGGACAACACGTTGTACTGGACGCTGCGCTATGGCCTGCGGCCATCGAAGATCGCATTCCTGCAATGGCACGCCTGGCACGATGCCGCAGCGGGCATGTGGCCGCCGGGCTTCCCCGTAGAAGCGCGAGCGGAGTACAACATTGCAGAGATCAAGAAGTGGCTGGACCTGTTCTACCGCCGCTTCTTTGCCAACCAGTTCAAACGTACCTGCCTGCCAAACGGCCCCAAGGTGCTTTCCGGCGGCAGCCTCAGCCCCCGCGGCGACTGGCGAATGCCCGCCGACGCCAACCCCACCGCCTGGCTAACCGACCTGGCCCGCGTACCTATAGCGTGAGGCGCCATCATGGGCCGAGGAGGGCCAGCGGGACGACGGCTACCCCATCCTCCCGACGGTAGGCACCGGGGCCGGTGGTGATAACCACCGTGTCCAGAACTATGTCGCCCAGCTTGTCGCGTAGCCAACGCAGGTGCTTTACGTCGGAATTGTCTACCGTTCCATCAAGTTTTATCTCGATGGCCACAACTCGACCATCATTTCGCTCGACGATTAGGTCAACCTCTCGTTCCCCACGGTGTGTTCGCAGATGGCTAACCTGCGCCCCGCAAGCATCCGCGTACACCCGCACGCATAAGGTTGCCAGGCTCTCAAACATGGCACCGATCAGCGGACCTTTTCGCGGGATCATCTGTCCATCGGGATTCGGATGGTCGAGCAACGCCGCGGCGCTGACCCCAAGCAGGCGGGTGGCCAGGGCGGGATCGGTTAGGTGGTGTTTAGGTGCGACTGCGAGGTCGTTGATGGAGGTCCGTCCCCACAGCCATGCTGGTAGCTCTTCTAGCAGCCACAGCTGCTCCAGCGCCTCGCGATAGGCAATCGTGGTTGCCTTACTTGGCATCTGTTCATCACCCGGCGTCGCCGCCTTGGTGATGGTGTCATACGCGGTAACCTGTGCCGTCGAAGCGGCAAAGGCCCGAAGCCACTGTCGCAGCGTGCCTGGTGTTCTGATTCCGACACCTAGCCCTGGGAGATCGCGTTCTAACACCTCGTCCAGATAGCCACCAAGGGCATCCGCACGTGATCGAGCCGGGACGCGACGGATAGCCGGAAACCCGGATGCCGTGATCTCTTCGGCATAGTCCGCCAGACGCATTCGGCTCTCACCACCGACGCCTGGTTGGCTTCCGGTGAGCAGTTCGGCGAGAGACACCGTCGGCTCAGTGACGTTGCGCTCAACCAGTGACATCGGCCGCATCCGCACCCGCACGATTCGGCCAGCACCAGAGTGACGGGGTGCATCGGTTGGAGTGGCGGAGCCGGTGAGTAGAAAGTCGCCAGGTTTGGCGCCCGCATCGACCGCACGACGCACTCGATCCCAAACAGTCGGAACAAGCTGCCATTCGTCAATCAGTAATGGTCGGGCGAGAGCGGTGATCCGCGCCGGGTTTGCGCTAGTCAGACCTAGCTCTGCCTCATCGTCCAGGGCAAGAATTGTTTGCGCTCGACGGCTCGCCGTAGCGGTCTTGCCCACGCCTCGCGCACCCTCCAGTGCCAGTGCTGGCAGATCGGCGCAAAGCCGATCTAACAAGGCATCCACGATCCGCAGGCGATAACTCATGGCCCAACTGTACCGTTTCGGGGAAATCTACTGAGCCATTTCGGGACTTTTAACTGTACCGTTTCGGGCATCTTCACTCCGGCCACCCCTGCGCAGAGCACGCCAACCAGGCCTCCGGTCAGGAGTTCCTCAACGCGTTTCCTTCCGCTGTCAGCGCACGATTGCGATAGCGAAGCCGCCCCAGCCCTTGACCCCTACGGCTTGCAGGGCCGTGGCGTGAGCGATTCGCGGGTTGCAACCGAGCGCCTCGATCGGTTCTCTAGTTCCTCGCACCCGCGGAT
>WQZL01000020.1 GCA_009780755.1 Promicromonosporaceae bacterium
CAGGCCGTCAGGGTGACCCGGGCGAGAGCCGGTTCTATCTGTCGATGCAGGACGATCTGATGCGGATGTTCAACTCCTCGCTGGCCGAGTCGATGATGAACCGCGCGGGCTTCCCCGATGACGTGCCGCTGGAATCGAAGATGGTCACCCGCGGCATTCAGTCGGCCCAGAGCCAGGTGGAGGCGCGCAACTTCGAGATTCGGAAGAACGTGCTTAAGTATGACGATGTCATGTCGCGGCAGCGCGAGGTCATCTACGACGAGCGTCGCCGCGTCCTAAACGGCGAGGATTTGGCCGAGCAGGTGGCGCATTTCCGTACCGACGTGATAACCGCTTACGTGCACGGTGCCACGGCCGAGGGTGCCCCGGAGTTCTGGGATCTCGAAGCGTTGTGGACGGCGCTGCGTTCCGTGTATCCCGTCTCCATCACCGTTGACGACATGGTTGAGCAGGCCGGGGGCTTGGGTCGGCTCTCCTCGGAGAAGGTGCTAGAGGCGCTGCTCGCCGACGCCGTGTCGGCCTACGAGTCCCGCGAGGAGGCGCTCGGTACCGACGCGGTGCGGCAGCTGGAGCGCCGGGTGACGCTGTCCGTACTCGACCGCAAGTGGCGCGAGCATCTCTACGAGATGGACTATCTTAAGGAGGGCATCGGCCTGCGGGCGATGGCTCAGCGTGATCCGCTCGTGGAGTACCAGCGGGAGGGATATTCGCTGTTCAAGGCGATGACGGACTCCATTAAGGAGGAGTCGATTGGGTTCCTGTACAACCTAGAGGTTCAGGTGCAGCAGGCTCCCGATGAGCAGGTGCATCAGGCGGGCGACATTTCGGTTTCGATGTCGATGAGCGATGGCGGCGCGGCTGCCTCGGCAGGCGGGGTGGCACCGGACGGTGCCGCGGCCCCGGCGGCGGGCGCTGCGCCAGCTGCTAGCGGCAAGCCCATGTCGAAGGCGGGCCAGACGTTATCGGCCGCCCTGGCTGCCCGCACGGGTGGCATGGCTCAGGCCGCGTCGGTAACCAACGCTGAGGCACAGGTGAAGGGCGCCCCGGTGCTGGTGGGCAAGGGTCTGGATGAGCCGCGCAAGCAGGTGCCCCTGACATTCAGCGGCCCAGGCGAGTCTGCTGGCTCAGCCTCGTCGGATGGTGGCCGCCGCTCCCTGCATGGCGAGGCCCAAAAGGCCACTGCCGACGGCGCTACCTACCCCGGCACCCCCCGCAACGCCCAATGCCCCTGCGGCTCCGGCAAAAAGTACAAGGTCTGCCACGGCACCAACGAAGCCTAAGGCCTGATCGCCAAAGGAGGATCACCGACGCCTCCTGTCGATTGAGTAGGGCCGTCAGACTCGTGTCGAGACCAAGTAAACCTTGGTTTCGACAATGCCCAACCGGCGACGCGGTCTAAAGGCGCTATCTCGACGCCTCAGCCGAAGCGGCCCTGAACTAGTCAGGGCCGCTTTTCGGCATTTAGGGCGGCGGTGACCTCGGCCCTGATCGCGCTCAATAAGCCATCGCCAAAGGCCGCGTTACGGGCGGTCAGGCTGACCGCGTTGATGTAGATCAGGTTGTGGATCAGGTTTCAAGCTACCGAAACACATTTCTGACCTTCTTCGAACACCGGAAACATCCCTGCTAGCCGGAGCAGAGCTGACAGTCACATAGATAGCCCCCTCCCCACCCCGTCTCCCCTCCCCACCCTTCCCGCCCCTCTTCCCACACCGAACCGGATGTTTGTCGACTTTTCCAACCTCGAACCGGACCTCTGTCGCGGAAAACTGCCCAAAACCGCGACAGAAGTCCGGTTCGGCAGCTGAAAAGTCGACGGAAGTCCGGTTCGGCAAATGAGGGGTGGTGAACAAGGGTTCGATTTTGAGTATCCACAGGCGGGTTAGCTCCGAACCAATCCACAGCATGAACCAGCGAGCCTCCCGTGTAACCAATGAGTATGCGTTGATAAAGGTATGTCACAGTTTTCGGACCTGCCTATAGACCTTCAGCGGTTGGCCACCCGACAGCTCGGGTTGTTCACCTCTGCCCAGGCCCAGTCGCTCGGAGTGTCACGTGATCGACTCAGTCGATTTACTCACCTGGGCATACTGAAGCGCGTCACATACACGGTCTACGATTCCGACCCGTCCCCGTTGCTGGGCAGATCGCCAGACCTTCGTCGACGTCGATCTGCTTTCGTTGGCTTGCTGGCCTATGGGCCGGACGCTATCGCCGTTGGCACCAGCGCCTTGATCTTGCATGGGGTAGCTGGTGTGCCGCTGGGATCGCCGCCGCAGATTGCACATCCACATGCCTCACACCATAGGACACGAGACCATATCAACGCTCGGATGTTCGATAACGAGATGGTGGTGGTCACTGTGGATGGTTGGCGATGCGCATCCACGCAATGGGCGCTGAGCCAAGCCGTACCAGAGCTTGATCGACTATCCGCCGTGGCCTGCATGGACTCTGCGCTCAATCAGCGATTGATCTCACCTGGCGAACTGGTTGAGGCGCATCAATATGCTCGGGGTAGGCGCGGCGTACTGAAAACACATCGTTGGTGGTTCGAGGCCAATGGTCGATCTGAGTCGCCCCTAGAAACCGCGGCGCGTCTCGAATGTTGTGATCACAGCATCCCACCCGATGCGCTACAGCATGAAGCCGTCGACACCGCAGGCATCCGCCGACGGCTCGACCTCGCCTGGTTCCTACCGGATGGAAGCACGCTCGCGGCCGAGATAGATGGTCGGGAGTTTCACGACGGACTGGCGGCCGCATACACCGACCGAGTACGACAAAACAGCCTGATAGCTGGCGGCGACCTAACCATCCTTCGATTTACACATCGTGACCTCCTGACCCCAGGACAGGTAGCAAGTACGGTACTCAACACCATATCAACCCACAGACCCTGACCTTGCCGAACCAGACTTCCGTCGACCCCACCGAACCGGACTTCTGTCGACTTTTCAGTTGCCGAACCGGACTTTTGTCGCGGTTTTGGGCAGTTTTCCGCGACAGAGGTCCGGTTCGAGGTGAGAAAAGTCGACAAACATCCGGTTCGGCGTGAGGAGGTGGGGAGAAGAGGGGGAGGTGCTCACATTGGAGGGGGTGGTGTGATGTGTCAGGACTTTCTGACGGTTCTGTAGCAGGGCATGCCTGACACTTTCTGTATCAGGACATCGGTGACAGTCCGTGTCTGCGGAGGGGGCGGGGAATTTGGAAGGGCTACCCATGTGACTGCCAGCTCTGCTCTGACCAGCAAGAATGCTTCCAACACTCGAAGCAAGGTCAGAAATAAGTTTCGGCAACTTTTAGCGCCCTGACCAGCAGGCTCACCTTCACGCCTGCATGTCCCTACAGCGCACGGTGGCAGTGACATGGATAGCCCTTTGGATTTGGTCGAGGGGCGGGGGGTGTGGCAGGATAGTCCGGTTGCCTGTCACGGGCGTGTTCTTTCTCGTGTCGAACAGTGTGTATCACCTAGGGCCTCGGACGCTTCGCGTCGAGGCCGGATTGCGGCCCCTTAGCGGGGTGGCTGGGTGCGCGGACTGTTTGAGACAAGTAGAGGGCGCGCCAGCTTCGGTGGACACGCCAGAGGTTCGACAGGCCCGACATCGTCGTGGTCCGCATCCGAGCAGATCACAACCAAGCTCCCACGCAAAATTCGTGTGTGCCGCACGGTCAGGTAAAGGCCAGGCGACACGCCCGAGCGCGGGGGTCGGACAGTAGCGGTACTAGTAGAGAGAGTCAGACGACGCCATGGCGGGACAGAAGATCCGCATCCGGCTCAAGTCCTATGACCACGAGGTCATCGACAGCTCGGCGCGCAAGATCGTAGACACGGTCACTCGCGCCGGCGCGACTGTGGTCGGCCCAGTGCCGCTCCCGACGGAGAAGAACGTCTTCGTCGTGATCCGGTCGCCGCACAAGTACAAGGACAGCCGCGAGCACTTTGAAATGCGCACGCACAAGCGCCTAATCGACATCATCGATCCCACGCCGAAGGCGGTTGATTCGCTCATGCGCATCGACCTGCCCGCCGACGTGAACATCGAGATCAAGCTCTAGGGGGAGATCAGATGACTAACAGGCAGCTTAAGAACGTCACAGCGGTGCTTGGCACCAAGCTGGGCATGACGCAGTTGTGGGACGAGGCAGGCAAGCTCGTCCCGGTCACGGTAGTGGCGGTGGACACCAACGTGGTGACCCAGGTCCGCAACCCCGAGACCGACGGCTACTCCGCCGTCCAGCTCGCCACCGGCCCGATTGACCCCCGAAAGGTCACCAAGCCGCTGAAGGGCCACTTCGAGAAGGCCGGTGTCACGCCGCGCCGCTACGTGGCCGAAATCCGTACCGAGAACGCCGCCGAGTTCACCCTCGGTCAAGAGTTGGGCGCCGCCGTCTTCGAGGCCGGTTCCATCGTTGACGTCGTCGGTACCACCAAGGGCAAGGGCACCGCCGGTGTGATGAAGCGTCATGGCTTCGCGGGCGTCGGCGCCTCCCACGGTGCCCACCGTAACCACCGCAAGCCCGGCTCCATCGGCGCCGGTGCCACCCCATCGCGCGTGTTCAAGGGCCAGAAAATGGCCGGTCGGATGGGCAACGCCCGCAAGACCACCCAGAACCTGACCATCCACGCGGTTGACGCCGACAAGGGTCTGCTGCTGGTCAAGGGCGCCGTACCCGGCCCCAAGGGCGGCCTCGTCGTGGTGAAGACCGCCGTGAAGAAGGGGGCGTGAAACTCATGGCTGACATGACTGTTACCGTGCTCGACGCCAAGGGCAAGAAGGCCGGTACCGCCGATCTGCCCGCCGAGGTGTTCGACGTTGTTACCAATGTGCCCCTGATCCACCAGGTCGTCGTCGCCCAGCGCGCCGCCGCCCGCCAAGGCACGCACTCCACCAAGACCCGCGGCGAGGTTCGCGGTGGTGGCCGCAAGCCGTACAAGCAGAAGGGCACCGGTCGCGCCCGCCAGGGTTCAACCCGCGCCCCGCAGTTCGCCGGTGGTGGCGTCGTCCACGGCCCCAAGCCGCGCGACTACTCCCAGCGCACACCCAAGAAGATGAAGGCTGCCGCCCTGCGTGGCGCCCTCTCTGATCGGGCCAGGGCCGGTCGTATTCACGTCGTCTCCGGCTTCGGCATCGACGGCACGCCGTCAACCAAGGCCGCGATCAACGTGCTAAAGACGCTCTCCGAGCGCCCCAATGTGCTCGTCGTGCTGGAGCGCGAAGACACCGTCACGTGGCTCTCCCTGCGCAACGTGCCGACCGTTCACCTGTTGTGGGCCGACCAGCTCAACACCTACGACGTTCTCATCTCGGACGATGTGGTGTTCACCAAGGGCGCGCTGGCCGCGTTCGTGGCCGCCCCCACCAAGGCTGAGGAGGCCACCAAGTGACCATCACCGTGCAAAAAGACCCGCGCGACGTCATCCTCGCGCCGGTCGTCTCCGAGAAGAGCTACAGCCTGCTCGACGAGGGTAAATACACCTTCATCGTTGACCCCCGGACCAACAAGACCGAGATCAAGATCGCGGTCGAGAAGATCTTCGGCGTCAAGGTCGAGTCGGTAAACACCATCAACCGCAAGGGCAAGACGCGTCGCACGCGCCAGGGCCTGGGCAAGCGCAAGGACACGAAGCGCGCAATCGTCACTCTCCGTGAGGGCACGATTGACGTCTTCGGCGGTCCGGTGAGCTGAGGGATAACTAATGGCAATCCGTAAGTACAAGCCGACTACGCCGGGCCGTCGTGGTTCGTCCGTCGCCGACTTCGCCGAGGTGACCCGCACCACGCCTGAAAAGTCGCTGGTGCGCCCCCTGCCGAAGACGGGCGGACGCAACAACTCCGGCCGGATCACCAGCCGCCACAAGGGCGGCGGTCACAAGCGCCAGTACCGCGTGATCGACTTCCGTCGTCACGACAAGGATGGCGTGCCCGCGAAGGTCGCACACATCGAGTACGACCCCAACCGCACCGCCCGCATCGCGTTGCTGCACTACGCCGACGGCGAGAAGCGCTACATCATTGCGCCGAACAAGCTCGCTCAGGGCGACCGTGTTGAGGCCGGTCCCGGCGCCGACATCAAGCCCGGCAACAACCTGCCGTTGCGCAACATCCCCACCGGTACCGTGATCCACGCCATTGAGCTGCGTCCCGGCGGCGGGGCAAAGATCGCCCGCTCGGCCGGTACCTCCGTGCAGCTCGTCGCCAAGGATGGCCCCTACGCCCAGCTGCGTATGCCCTCTGGGGAAATCCGCAACGTTGACCTGCGCTGTCGCGCCACGGTCGGCGAGGTGGGCAACGCCGAGCAGAGCAACATCAACTGGGGTAAGGCCGGCCGGATGCGCTGGAAGGGTGTCAAGCCCACCGTGCGTGGCGTCGCCATGAACCCGGTAGACCACCCCCACGGTGGTGGTGAAGGTAAGACCTCCGGTGGTCGCCACCCGGTCAGCCCCTGGGGCCAGGCCGAGGGTCGTACCCGCCGTCCGAACAAGGCCAGCGACAAGATGATCGTTCGTCGTCGGCGCACCGGCAAGAAGCGCTGATAGGAGCTAAGGAAACATGCCTCGTAGCCTGAAAAAAGGCCCCTTCGTGGATGACCACCTGCAAAAGAAGGTGGACGCCCAGAACGAAGCCGGTTCTAAGAACGTGATTAAGACCTGGTCCCGTCGGTCGGTTATTACCCCCGACTTCCTCGGTCACACCTTCGCCGTACATGACGGCCGCAAGCACACTCCGGTGTTCGTCACCGAGTCGATGGTCGGCCACAAGCTCGGCGAATTTGCACCCACGCGGACATACCGCGGCCACGTGAAGGATGACAAGAAGGGTCGCCGTCGCTGAGCGCCGCTCAGGGATAGCACCCGGACTGTCAAGAAAGGACAGCAATGACTGTGACATCAGTCGAGGGCAGGGCGCAGGCGCGGTTCATCCGTGTGACGCCCATGAAGGCCCGGCGTGTCGTGGACCTCATCCGTGGCAAGTCGGCCCAGGAGGCCGTCGCGGTATTGAAGTTCGCGCCGCAGGCCGCAGCCGAACCCGTGCGCAAGGTCGTGGAATCCGCGATTGCCAACGCCCGGGTCAAGGCGGACCGCGCGAGCGAGCGCTTTGACGAGCGCGACCTCTACATCTCTACCGCCTACGCAGACGAGGGGCCGACGATGAAGCGTTTCCGCCCCCGCGCCCAGGGTCGCGCTAGCCGCATCCTAAAGCGCACGTCGCACATCACCGTGGTAGTTACGAATAAGGAAGGGGCCCGATAGTGGGGCAGAAGGTACACCCGCACGGGTATCGCCTCGGCATCACCACCGACCACCGGTCGCGTTGGTTCGCCGACAGCACCAAGCCCGGCCAGCGGTATCGTGACTACGTTCGCGAGGACGTGCTCATCCGCAAGATGATGGCCGAAGGTTTGGAGAGGGCCGGTATCGCCAAGGTTGAGATCGAACGTACCCGCGACCGTGTCCGCGTGGACATCCACACGGCGCGTCCGGGCATCGTGATCGGTCGCCGAGGCGCCGAGGCTGACCGCATCCGCGGCGACCTCGAAAAGCTCACCGGCAAGCAGGTTCAGCTCAACATCCTTGAGGTGAAGAACGCGGAAATCGAGGCGCAGCTAGTTGCTCAGGGCATTGCCGAGCAGCTTGCCAGCCGCGTCTCCTTCCGCCGGGCCATGCGCAAGGGCATCCAGTCCGCGCAGCGCGCCGGGGCCAAGGGCATCCGGGTTCAGGTCTCGGGACGTCTGGGCGGGGCCGAAATGAGCCGTTCGGAGTTCTACCGCGAGGGTCGCGTGCCGCTGCACACCCTGCGGGCGAACATCGACTTCGGTTTCTTTGAGGCTCGCACCACCTTCGGTCGCATCGGCGTGAAGGTCTGGATCTACAAGGGGGACCTCACCGAGCGTGAGTTCGCCGCCCAGCAGGCTGCCGCGCCGCGTCAGGGCCGTGGCCCCGGTCGCGACCGCGATGGTGGCGGCCGTGGTGGCGAGCGTCGCACCCCCCGCCGTGACCGCAACGATGCCCCCGCAACAGAGGCTCCCGCCGCTGCCGCCGAGGCACCTACCACCGAAACGGAGGGCTAAGTCATGCTTATTCCCCGTCGCATCAAGCACCGCAAGCAGCACCACCCCTCGCGCTCCGGCGCCTCCAAGGGTGGCAACACGATTGCGTTTGGCGATTTCGGCATCCAGGCCCTGGAGCCTGCCTACGTCACCAACCGACAGATCGAGGCCGCTCGTGTCGCCATGACCCGTCACATCAAGCGTGGCGGTAAGGTCTGGATCAACATCTATCCGGACCGTCCGTTGACCAAGAAGCCCGCCGAAACCCGCATGGGTTCGGGTAAGGGTTCTCCTGAGTGGTGGATCGCCAACGTCAAGCCCGGCCGCATCGTCTTCGAACTGGCCGGAGTCCCGGAGCCTTTGGCTCGCGAGGCCATGCGCCGCGCGATGCACAAGCTCCCCATGAAGTGCCGTTTCGTGGCTCGTGAAGGAGGCATGTGATGATCGGAACAAAGGGCTTGGCCCCCGCCGACCTCGATGGCTTCACTGACGACAAGCTCGTCGGCCAGCTGAAGAAGGCCAAGGAGGAGCTGTTCAACCTCCGCTTCCAGGCGGCCACCGGCCAGCTGGAAGCCAATGGCCGCCTCAAGGCCGTCAAGCGCGACATCTCGCGGATCTACACGATCCTGCGCGAGCGCGAACTGGGTATTCGCACCGCCCCGAGCGGTAAGTGAGTAAGAGATGAGCACAGTGACTGAAATTCCAGCCCCCGCCGTGGAGCGGGGCACGCGCAAGACTCGCCGTGGCTACGTGGTGAGCGACAAGATGGACAAGACCGTAGTGGTCGGCCTCGAAGACCGGGTTAAGCACCCGCTTTACGGCAAGATCATCCGTCGCACCACCAAGGTCAAGGTGCACGACGAGGCCAACGCGGCCGGCGTCGGTGACCTGGTGCTAATCATGGAGACCCGCCCGCTATCCGCGACCAAGCGGTGGCGTCTGGTGGAGATCGTTGAGAAGGCCAAGTAGTTAACCCATCGAGAGTCTCGCCGCCCTAGTTCCTGTTTGGGGCTTGGGCGGCGTAGACTGCTCAACCGGCCGCGCGCTGCGTGACACACGTATGCGGGTGCGGGGCCACCAACCTTTCAATCCGTTCGACCAGGCTTGTGCCCGCCACAAACGGGGGCGAGAACCAGTGCGACGACAGGAGTAAGCATGATCCAGCAGGAGTCGCGGCTTAAGGTCGCCGACAACTCGGGAGCCAAGGAAATCTTGTGCATCCGTGTTCTCGGTGGATCCGGGCGCCGCTACGCCGGTATTGGCGACGTGATCGTCGCCACCGTTAAGGACGCAATCCCAGGCGGCAACGTGAAGAAGGGCGAGGTCGTCAAGGCCGTCATCGTCCGGACCGCCAAGGAACGCCGCCGTCCAGACGGTTCCTACATCAAGTTTGACGAGAACGCCGCAGTCATCCTCAAGGCGGATGGCGAGCCGCGCGGTACGCGCATCTTCGGTCCGGTTGGTCGCGAGCTGCGCGACAAGAGGTACATGAAGATCATCTCGCTGGCCCCGGAGGTGCTCTGATATGGCAAAGATCAAGAAGGGCGACCAGGTGATTGTCATCGCCGGTCGTGACAAGGGCAAGACGGGCCGCGTGCTCGAAGTGTTCCGTGACACCGACCGCGTTGTGGTTGAGGGCGTCCAGCGCGTCACCAAGCATGTCAAGGCTGGTCAGTCGAACCGTGGCACCAAGACAGGCGGTATCGAAACCGTCGAGGCTCCGATCCACGTCTCCAACGTGATGCTGATCGACCCGGAAACCAAGAAGGGCACCCGGGTTGGTTATCGCGAGGAGAAGGTTACTCGCGATGGTCGGGAACGCACCGTCCGCGTGCGGATCGCCAAGCGCTCTGGGAAGGACATCTGATGACGCAAACCGCTATCGAGGCTCCGGCAACGCCCCGCCTCAAGACGCGCTACCGTGACGAGATCGTCCCGGCCCTGACCGAGCAGTTCAACTACTCGAACGTCTCCCTGGTCCCCAGCCTCACCAAGATCGTGGTGAACATGGGTGTCGGCGAGGCCGCCAAGGATTCCAAGCTCATCGAGGGTGCCATCCGCGACCTGACGGTAATCACCGGCCAAAAGCCGATGGTCACCAAGGCCCGTCGGTCTATCGCCCAGTTCAAGCTGCGTGAGGGCATGCCGATTGGCGCGCACGCCACGCTACGCGGCGACCGCATGTGGGAGTTCCTGGACCGGCTGCTGTCGGTGGCCCTGCCGCGTATCCGCGACTTCCGTGGCCTATCGCCCAAGCAGTTCGACGGTCGTGGCAACTACACCTTCGGGCTTACGGAGCAGTCGATGTTCCACGAGATCGACATGGACAAGATCGACCGGGTCCGCGGTATGGACATCACGGTGGTGACCACCGCGACGAATGACGACGAGGGTCGCGCGCTGCTTCGCCAGCTCGGCTTCCCCTTCAAGGAGATGGACTGATGGCAAAGAAAGCCCTTATCAACAAGGCTAACGCCAAGCCGAAGTTCAAGGTGCGCGGCTACACGCGGTGCCAGCGCTGCGGTCGCCCGCAGTCGGTGTACCGCAAGTTCGGCCTGTGCCGTATCTGCCTGAGGGAGATGGCCCACCGGGGCGAACTGCCCGGCGTCACCAAGAGCAGTTGGTAAATAAGTAACACTGGCTCGCCTCGGCGGGACAACCAAACAACGTCGTAGGTCCATCCGGGACCCGTGAACTTAAAGTTTCACGAGCGCCGGGCGGAAACCGCGGCGAGGAAGGGCAAGTGCCCAGATGACAATGACCGACCCCATTGCAGACATGCTTACCAGTCTGCGCAACGCCAACTCGGCGCACCATGAAACCGTCGAGATGCCGTCGTCCAAGCTGAAGCTTCGCATTGCGGAGATTCTGAAGGCCGAAGGCTTCATCACCGGTTTCGCCGTCGAGGACGCCCGAGTGGGCAAGACGCTCACCATCACGCTGAAGTACGGCGAAAACCGCGAACGTGCCCTGGCGGGCATCCGCCGCGTATCCAAGCCGGGCCTGCGTAAGTACGCCAAGTCAACCGAGCTGCCCAGGGTTCTCGGCGGTCTCGGTGTGGCCATCCTGTCCACCTCATCCGGCCTTCTCACCGACCGCCAGGCTCAGGCCAAGGGCGTCGGCGGTGAAGTGCTCGCCTACGTCTGGTAATCGGAAAGGAGAATCGCCATGTCAAGAATCGGCAAAATCCCCGTTCCGGTACCCGCCGGGGTGGACGTAAAGATCGATGGCTCGAACGTGACCATCAAAGGCCCCAAGGGCACCGTTGAACACGCGGTCGTCGCCCCCATCAGGGTTGAACTCAAGGATGGCACCATCGAGGTGACCCGCCCAGATGACGAGCGCGACTCCCGCGCCCGTCACGGCCTGACCCGCACCCTGCTGAACAACATCGTTGTTGGGGTCACGGAAGGCTACGAGAAGAAGCTGGAGATCGTCGGTACCGGTTACCGCGTCACCGCCAAGGGCAACTCGCTCGACTTCGCCCTCGGCTTCTCGCACCCCGTCGTGATCGACCCGCCCGAGGGCATCACCTTCGCGGTGGAAAGCCCCACCAGGTTCTCGGTGTCGGGCATTTCCAAGCAGCAAGTTGGCGAGGTTGCCGCGAACATTCGCAAGCTCCGCAAGCCCGAGCCGTATAAGGGCAAGGGTATTCGCTACGCCGGCGAGGTCGTCCGCCGCAAGGTCGGAAAGGCTGGTAAGTGATGGCTGTCAAGATTATGGGCAAGGGCAAAAATGTTGCCCGCCAGCGCCGCCACCTGCGCTTGCGCAAGAAGCTGCACGGCACCCCCACCCGTCCCCGCCTGGTGGTGACCCGTTCCAACCGGCACATGGTGGCCCAGGTTGTCGACGACACCGTCGGCAAGACGGTGGCCTCGGCCTCGACCCTAGAGGCCGACCTGCGGGTCATGAAGGGCGACAAGCGGGACAAGGCCCGCAAGGTCGGCGAACTGGTCGCCGAGCGTGCCAAGGCTCTTGGCATCGAAGCCGTGGTCTTCGACCGCGGTGGCAACAAGTACCACGGCCGTGTCGCCGCAGTTGCGGACGGCGCCCGCGAAGCAGGATTGGAGCTGTGATGGCTGCTGGACAGCGTACCGGTGCCGCCACTGGCACCTCTGAGAACAACAACGATGGCCGTCGCAACAACCGTCGCGACGACCGCCGCAATTCCCCCCGCGAGGTGGAGAAGAGTCCCTTTGTCGAGCGTGTCGTGGCGATCAACCGCGTTTCTAAGGTTGTCAAGGGTGGTCGCCGGTTTAGCTTCACCGCTCTTGTGGTGGTTGGCGACGGCGACGGCACCGTAGGTGTCGGCTATGGGAAGGCCAAGGAGGTGCCCGCGGCCATTGCCAAGGGCGTCGAGGAGGCGAAGAAGAACTTCTTCCGCGTCCCCCGCATCCAAGGCACCATCCCGCACCCCACCCAGGGTGAGGCCGCCGCTGGCGTCGTCTTCCTGCGTCCGGCCAGCCCAGGTACCGGCGTAATCGCCGGTGGCCCCGTGCGTGCCGTCCTGGAATGCGCCGGCGTTCACGACATCCTGAGCAAGTCGCTCGGCTCCGCCAACGCAATCAACATCGTCCATGCGACCGTCGCTGCCCTAAAGCAGCTCGAATCGCCGGCCGACGTGGCCCGCCGTCGTGGGCTGCCGGTTGAGGACGTAGCCCCGCCGGTTCTGCTCCGCGCTCAGGCCGCTGGCCTGGCGGCGCGCAAGGAAGCGGCAGAGAAGGTAGGTGCCTGATGGCTAAGCTCAAGGTGACTCAGACCAAGTCCGCCATCGGCGGCAAGCAGAATCAGCGCGAGACGCTGCGCACGCTGGGCCTTAAGAAGATTGGCCGCACGGCCATTCACGAGGATCGCCCGGAGATTCGCGGCATGATTAACACCGTCTCACACCTGGTTACCGTTGAGGAGGTTGACTGATTATGGCTGACGAGAAGAAGGATTCTCCGGTGGTTGAACCGGTCGAAACCGCTCCTGCCGTCAAAAAGGCTCCGGCCGCTAAGAAGGCCGCGCCGAAGGCTGAGCCGACCGCGGAAAAGACCGAGGCTAAGGTGGCTGCCCCCAAGGCTGAGGCCAAGAAGCCAGCCGCTAAGGCTGCTCCGAAGGCCACAGTCGAGGAGACCCCGGCCGTTCACCCCCTAAAGGTGCACCACCTGCGTCCTGCCCCCGGCGCCAAGACCGCCAAGACCCGCGTTGGTCGTGGTGAAGGCTCCAAGGGTAAGACCGCCGGTCGTGGTACCAAGGGTACGAAGGCCCGCTACCAGGTTCCCGCCCGCTTTGAGGGTGGCTCCATGCCGATTCACATGCGCCTGCCCAAGCTGCGCGGGTTTAAGAACCCGTTCCGCGTTGAATACCAAGTGGTCAACCTGGACAAGCTGGGCGAACTGTTCCCCGAGGGTGGCCAGGTCACCGTCGCGGACCTTGTCGCCAAGGGTGCGGTTCGCAAGAACCAGCCCGTCAAGGTACTCGGCAACGGCGAGATCGCCGTTAAGTTGGACATCGACGTCGATAAGGTGTCGGCCTCGGCCCAGACGAAAATCTTGGCCGCCGGTGGCACCATCGTTGGCAAGGATTAACCGCTGAGCGGGGTTGGGGTCGCCTCACCGTCCCAACCCCGCTTTGGCGCAACACAAACCCCACAACCGTGTCGGGCGATGGCGAGTACAAGTAACTTGCCGATAGACTCCCGTACTGGTTATCGAATTTCGCCGGGTCATCCGGCACAACTTCCCGCTTCGGTGGGCTTGGAGGAATAGGTGCTTACCGCATTCGCCCGGGCGTTCCGCACGCCTGACCTGCGGCGCAAGCTGCTGTTCACTATCGCAGTCATGGCGATCTTCCGTCTTGGCTCGTTCATTCCGGCGCCGGGCGTGGATTACACGAACGTGCGCGCCTGTGTGGCCGATGCCGACGGAGCCGGCCTGCTGGGACTGATTAACACCTTCAGCGGCGGCGCCTTGCTGCAACTGTCCGTGTTCGCGCTCGGCATCATGCCCTACATCACCGCGAGCATCATCATCCAGCTGCTCCGCGTGGTGATTCCGCGATTCGAGGTTCTGCACAAGGAGGGCCAGGCCGGTCAGGCCAAGATGACGCAGTACACGCGTTACCTGACCATCGCCCTGGCGATCCTGCAATCCACCACGGTGCTTACCACCGCGCGGGCGGGCGTGCTGTTCCCCGGCTGTATGCACAACGTATTGTCCGACACCTCCCTGGTGACGATGGTGCTGCTGGTCATCACCATGACCGCCGGTACCGGCCTCATCATGTGGCTGGGTGAGCTAATCACCGAGCGTGGCGTTGGCAACGGCATGTCGCTGCTGATCTTCACCTCCATCGTCGCTGGCTTCCCCGGCGGGCTGCTCTCCGTGGCCCGTGGCGACCACGGCGTGCGCAACATCATCGTGCTGGTGGCCGTGATCGTCCTCGTCGTTGGCCTGGTGGTCTACGTGGAGCAGTCGCAGCGCCGCATTCCCGTGCAATATGCCAAGCGCATGGTGGGTCGCAAGATGTACGGCGGCACCTCCACCTACATTCCGATCAAGATCAACATGGCCGGTGTTATCCCGGTGATCTTCGCCTCCTCCATTTTGGCGGTACCCACGCTTGTCGCCCAGTTCGGCGACACCAGCCTGGACGAGAATTTCCAGCCGAACTCGCCGTGGGTTCACTGGGTCATGACCAACCTAGCCGCGCAGGACGCCCCGCTATACATCGCGACGTACTCGCTGCTGATCCTGTTCTTCTGCTTCTTCTACACCTCCATCTCGTTCAACCCGGATGAGGTTTCGGACAACATGAAGAAGTATGGCGGCTTCGTGCCCGGCATCCGCGCCGGTCGCCCGACCGCCCAGTACCTGCAATTCGTGAGTACCCGCATTACCACTGCGGGCGCCATCTACCTGGTGCTTATCGCCCTGATCCCGACCCTGATCGTCGTGTTCCTCGGTATGAGCGCCAACCTGCCGTTCGGTGGTACGTCCATCTTGATTATGGTGGGCGTTGGCCTCGAGACGGTCAAGCAGATCGACTCCCAACTCCAACAGCGTCATTACGAAGGATTCCTTAAGTGACCCAACCCGGTTCGTCCCTCTCGCAAGGAAACACCGGCGTTTCACGTCCCTCTACCACCACCATCCGACGGGGTCGCCCCGTCTCCCAATCAACGGCCCCCCGGCTGCTGATTATGGGTCCGCAAGGGTCCGGCAAGGGCACGCAGGCCGCGCGCCTGGCCGAACACCTGGGGATGCCCGCGATTTCCACCGGCGATCTGTTCCGCGCGAACATCCTGCTGTTTACGGAGTTCGGTGTGCAGGCGCAGTCGTACATTAACCGTGGTGAGTTGGTGCCCGACTATGTCACCAACGCCATGCTGCGCGACCGGCTGCTCAAGGAAGACGTCAAGGGCGGGTTCGTACTCGATGGGTACCCGCGTACGGCCGGACAGGTCAGAGACCTCGACGACATGGTCGCCGAGTTCGGCTGGACCTTGAACGGCGTCATCTATCTGCGGGTGGATACCGAGGCGGTTACCGAGCGGATGGAGCATCGTGCCATCGTGCAGGGCCGTTCCGACGACACCCCCGAGTTGATCGCCAAACGCTTGCGCATCTACGCCGAACAGACGGCGCCCCTCGTCGATGAATACCGGGAGCGTGGGCTGCTGGTGGAAGTGGACGCGATGGGTGACGTGCCGGAGATCACCAACCGCGTCCTGGCCGGTATCGGCCTAAATTGGCTCGCCAACACCGTCTGAATCTGTCTCCCGGGCGTCAACAGACCACGCCGGGGTTTCTGGCCGCAGCCATGCGGGAGCGTCATTTGGCGCAGCGCTTTCGATCACAATGAGACAGGTTTGGGGAGTTTTCCCCAAATACCACATCTCAGTTTGACTTAACCTAAAGGACACGCGTGTAATTCCATCCATGCAGTTTCTGAGAGCCTGGGAGGAGAGTTCGTCGTGTGGCATTTGCTAGACGGGGAAGAAGCCCCCGTTGAGATGCGTCGTTCGACCGAGCGTCTCGCCCCCGTGTTGCCCCTGTTTGACACGCCGCTGGAAGAGGAGGCACTGCCGAGCTGGCAGGAACGCGCCCTGTGCGCGCAGACTGACCCCGAGGCGTTCTTCCCCGAGAAGGGCGGTTCTACCCGGGAGGCAAAAAAGGTCTGCGGCGGTTGCGAGGTGCGAGCCGAGTGCCTCGACTACGCGTTGGCCAACGATGAGCGCTTCGGCATCTGGGGTGGTCTCTCTGAACGCGAGCGTCGCAAGCTGAAGAAGGCAAATCTCGAACTGGCAGTCGGCTAGCCACGGCGCCGCCATCCCGCGCGCACAGCACTCACCTTCATCAGCGGCCGATGAGTTCAACGAAACCGTCATCCAGCACGCGCACAACACCCAACGTCATCCTGCGCGAGCGCAGCGAGTCGCAGGACCCAGACCAACGGCCCTCCGCGCAGGATCTTCGACCCGCCGAGGTTAGGAAATCCCCCGGAATGTGCCGAGTTCGGACGATGATTGACGGGCTATGACTGTCGAGACGACCGGGGCTATCCCGCCACAGATCGCGGTGACCGCAGTGGTGGTTACGGACGGAGACACCCCTTTTCTGCCCACCACCCTGGCGGCGGTGCGCGCCCAGGATCGCGCGCCGGACGAGGTTTTGGTGATCGATGTTTCCGCAAACGGAGCTTTGCAGAGGCCTGACGACCTGCCGGAGAGTGAATGTTGGCTCACCGCACCGAATGCGCGCACCTTGGGGCAGGCGGTTAACCAGGCTCTTGCTCAGGGTCTTGGTTCCGCAGCGGAGTGGTTATGGCTGATCCACGACGATTCGGTGCCGGAGTACGACGCATTGGCGACGCTGCTCCGTCACGTCGAAAACCATCCGGCCGTGGTGATTGCTGGCCCAAAGCAGCGACGCTGGGCCGTGATGGAAGATGGCACTCCCGCCTCCTTAAGCACCAGCAATCTGCTAATTGAGGTTGGGCACACCGTTTCGCCGCTGGGGCGTCGCATGACCAGCATCGACGATACTGAGATCGACCAGGGCCAACATGATTCGCGCGAGGATGTACTTGCCGTCGGGTTGGCTGGGGCTTTGGTACGCACCCAGGTGTGGCAGAGTCTGCGCGGCACCGACCCTGGGTATGGCGTCTTCGGCGACGGCCTTGACCTGTGCCGCCGCGCTCGCCGCGCCGGAGGCCGGGTGGTGGTGGTGCCCGCTGCCGTGGTCCACCATGCTCAAGCCTCCCTGCTTGGCCTGCGCGATTCCCAAGACCCATCGGAGGAGCAGGGTCGGCAGTTGCGGAGGCCACCAGCCGAAATCACGGAGTCCGCGTCCTTCGCGCAGCGCCGCCGCAGCCAGCTATATCACCGCTTGGTGCACGTTTCCGCCCCCCTGCTGCCTCTCGCCTGGCTGGGCATGTTGCTCTGGGCGCCCATCGCCGCCGCCTTCCGGCTGGCGCTCAAAGAGCCGCGACAAGCCCGGGCCGAAATTGGTGCCGCACTGTGGAATGCCATGCGCGTGGTGCCGTTGCTACATGCTCGGTGGAATGCCGCTCGCACCGCCACGGTGCCGCGTCGCGTGCTTAGACCCCTGCTGGCTTCATGGCGGCAGGTCTACGACGAATGGCGCGACATCCAGCTCGCCCGGGCCGAGGCCGCCCGTGCCAGGTGGCGACCGGGTGACTTAGAACGCGCCGAACTGCGTAGGCTTGCATCGCATCGCCGAACCGGGCTTGCCGTGGTGCTGGTCTTGGCCATCGGAGCGACGATGGTTGTGTTTGGCGCCTGGCTTGGCCCGCTGCTCGGTGGCGGACGGGTTGTCGGCGGCTCTTTGCTGTCGGCGCCGGGCACGCTCGGCGATGTTTGGACAGCCGCCACCTCCGGCTGGAACATGGAGGTGTTGGGCAGCGCCGCCCCCGGTGACCCGCTGCTGCTTGTATTGACGGTGGCGACGGCGTTGGCTGGCGGTTCCCTGCAACTGGCCGTGAACCTGATGGTGCTGACCGCGATCCCGCTAGCCACGCTGGCCGGATGGTTTGCCGCCGGGGCTTTCACCCGCGTGGTGTGGGCGCGAGGCGTGGCCGCCCTGGCCTGGGCGGCCACGCCAACATTTCTTTTTGCGCTCTCCACCGGCCGCCTCGGTGCCGTGATTACGCATGTGACGCTGCCGTGGGTGGCGCTCGCCCTGATTCGGACAATTGGCGCCCAAGCCCGCGATGACGTTTCCGAGCTGGCCCTCCCAGAAGAGAGCGGTTGGCTTGATTCGCCTTCCTCTCCTTCCCTGGTGGTTGAGTCTCCCCCGGTGGTTGAGCCTGCCGAAACCACCTCCACATCTCTAGGTTCTGCGACTCCGCTCGCTGGCGCTCCCTCCGCGCAGAATGACGTAGCGCCCGGCGACTCGTTTGGTTTGAACGCAGAGATCCCTGCTGCTGGGGTAGATCATGTCATCCCTTGTGGTGGTTCATCTGACCTGGCGTCGGGGATTGTTGCTGGGGTGGATCATGTCATCCTGCGCGAGCGGAGCGAGTCGCCGGACCCAGGCCAGAGGGTCGCCCCCGCCTCACCCCGTCGCGGCTCTCTCGGCGCCGCTGGCGCCGCCGGGCTGCTGCTGGCCATCGCGGTGGCCGCCGCCCCGGCGCTGCTCCCAGTGGCAATCCTGACCGTGCTAGTCGCCGTCATCGCCGCTCCTCGCGCTCGACGCATCTTGCCCCTGACCCTGCTCCCCGCCCTCGTAGTCGGCGCCCCCTTCTGGTGGCGGGTGCTGCTAGACGTTGACCTCCGGCATCTGCTCGCCGACCCGCTCGGCGCCCCTGGTGCGGGTATTGGCACCGGCTGGCAGCCCCTGGTTGCGACCAACCGATCCACCGGCCCGGCCTTGCTGCTCGGCCAGCCCGCCCTGCCGGATGAGTGGGCCGGGTTTGCCCAGATTACTGGGGCGCAGGCCCGTGAACTGGCTCCGACCATTTTGCTTACGGTAGTAGTGCTCGGTTTCGCAGTTATGGCCCTGTTCCGCCGCCGAGCGGGCGCGGTTCGCCTGGCCTGGCTGCTTGCGGCGATTGGCCTGATGTTGGCTCTGGTGTCCGTCGCCGCTGGCTTTGCGCCGACGGCTGGCTTGTCCGTCTTGATGCTGGCCTGTGGTGCCGCGGCGCTCCTGGCGCTACCGGCTCCGAATAACGCCAACCTGCGCGAGCGGAGCGAGTCGCCGGAGCTAGCTGAGGGGGAACACACGCCGCGTCGGGCACGTCGCGCTCTTGGCCTGGTGGCCGTGGGCGCCTTTGCGTTGCTGCCCATCGCAGGTTTCACCGCTTGGGCGGTTACCGCCGCCAACGACGGAGCGGTGGGCGATCTGCGGGCCTCTCGGGGAGGCGTCGTGCCCGCCATTGGTCGCCAGATGCAAGATGGCGCCCGCTCCGCTCGCGTGCTGCAATTGCAGCAATCCGAGGGTGTGGTGGAGTGGACACTACTGCGGGCCGATGGCACCTGGCTGATCGACGCCTCTGTTGCCGTTCCGGTAGTGACCGGTCCGCCGTCGGCCCCCGTACCCGCCGCCGGGCGTGGCCATATTGGGCAGCTCGCCGCCGAGGTTTCTGTCGGTGCCGACCCCAATCTGGCCGTAGCGTTGGCCGATCTGGGTATCGGCGCCGTCCAACTGCCGCCCGGCAATTACGGAGGTAGGACCGATCTCGCCGCCACCCTCGACATGGTGCCTGGCCTGATTCGCGTCACCGAGGGTGACGGGGTGTTGTTGTGGCGCGTTGCCGTCGATGACCGCCCAGAGCCGGGTTGGGCATGGCTCATCTACCCTGGGGAGCCATCTTCGGTTTTGCCCTCGCAGCGAGGTTCAATCAGCGTGAGAACCCCCGTGGAGAAAGGGAGCGGTCCTACCCGGTTGATGCTGGCCGCCACCGCCAGCCCAAACTGGGTCGCTCGCCTAGCTGGGCACCATGCGGTGGCCGAACATCAACTCGTCGCCGTAGAGGCCGATGGGCTGCAAGCTTTTGACGCGGGCATGGCTGAGATGGGTATGACCTTGACGGTTTCGTTCCAGCATCCACGGCATGGGCTTTGGTTGACCGGAATGGGACTGGTAATTGCGGTGTTCGCGTTGTTGGCGCTGCCGGTGGGCCGCCGGCGGGGGAGGTAGGCGTGGTGAGGAATTCCCTCCGGACGGCGGGTCTAGCCGCCTCTGGGTTGGCCGCTGTCGGCGCGTTGGTGGCGGTGGCCGCGTTTGGCGGTTCGGTGGCCACCAGCATCGTGCCGACGGACTCCAGGTATCGCGATGTCGCCCACTTGACGCAGACGGTGCAGGTTGCACCCGGTCCGGTCACGTTGGTTTGTCCACCTCCGGCTCGCCTGCCGGTCGGCGCCGATTTCGATGAGGACTTCGCCACCAGCCCCGTGCCCACCACTTCTACGATTGCCGTCGGGGTGATTGGGATGCCGGTCACCGCCGCCTGGGGGCTGCTGGGTGGTGAACCCGACCCGATTCCCTTCGGAGTAAATGCTGTGGTCCGTGCGACGCCGCTCCCCCCGGACCAACACGTCGGCTCGTTGCTGGTGGCCCAGCCTAAACAGGATGCGCCGTTCCATGCGGCCGGGGCCATCGCGGCGGTAACCACCCTCGGCGATCTGCGCGGCCTGGCTGCCGCGCCCTGTACCGAACCGGCCACCTCGCAATGGCTCATCGGCGGCGATACCGCGGTAGGTTCAACGGCCGTACTCACCGTCACCAACCCCGGCGAGCAGTCGGCCACCATCACCCTGCGCGTCTATGGCGAGGCCGGGCCGGTCTCGCTTGGCGCTCAAGGCCAGTTTGTGGTTGGTCCCGGCGCGGCCGAGCAGGTGCGGCTGGAGGCCGTGGCCCCCGGAGAGCGCCTGCTCGCCGTGCAGGTACTCGCCGTTGGTGGCCGCGTGGCCGCGAGCCTACAGGTGCAGCGCCTCGATGGATTGATCCCGATGGGCACCGATCTTATCGTTCCCGTGGCGGCTGCGAGAGAGCGCGTCGTGATTACCGGGCTGGTTTCTGATGGTCAGGCCGCAGGCGAAGCGAACGCTCCCATGCTGCGTCTGCTCGCCCCCGGCGATGAGCCGGTGCAGGTGGCACTGTCGGTGTACGGGGAGGATGGACCGGTGGCAGGGTTCCAGAACTGGCAGGATGAGTTGCCGCCGAACACGGTGTTCGAGATTTCGCTTGGTGGCCTGCCCGCTGGAACACACGCCGTGGCGATCCGGGCGGAGGCGCCGGTGTTGGCCGCAGCCAGTTTTACCCGCATTGCCCCCACCCCCGAAGATGCCCTGGTGCCGGGTAACCCCTTCGATGTGGCCTGGGTACCCGGCGTGCCCGGTCCGCCGCCGCCCACCACCGAGACCCGGCTGCCGGGAGATGCGATGAGTACCACCCAGGCTGCCCTGCCGCCCGGCGTTCAGGCCACGCTGACATTATTTGCTACGCCCTGGCACTTTGAGTATTGCCCGGCCGACGCCGAGTGCGAGCCGCCGC
>WQZL01000021.1 GCA_009780755.1 Promicromonosporaceae bacterium
CACTTTAAGCCACGCCGGGAACGACCGGGCACCCTGAAGCGCCCACCGCCCATCAACATCAAGCACCGGCAACATACACAACCGCGCCGCTGCCTCTCGTGATTCCAAACGCCGGATTTCCCGCTCGGCAGTGGCTAGGGTATCGAAATCAACGTCTCGTAAACAACCAGAAACTGCATCATCGGTGGCTAGATTGGTTAACAATTCTACGCCTTGCCGCAATAACGCAACCGCCTCAGCAAGACGTTGAGCAGAAGTGCGCAACACCTCACCCTGATCGCCAGTTTGAGTAATCATCACACACCTCCTCAAACGAATGCTAAAACAGCTACTCCGCCCCTACGCGGGCCTTTCTGGTTGATGCTTTTATTCTAGCAGACAGGCGTCCAACATGCAACAGATGCCTGCCCCGAGTAGCATGAAATGCATCACATTGCTAAGGTGGTCACAGGCTTTCTTGGTTTCGACACTGCCTCCTTTGTCGGCCTACTCAACCAACTGCACTCGGGTGGTTGAGCTTGTCGAAACTATCCAGGACAAGGATTGTCCAACCCCCTGGGACGAAGTGGTGATGCCGACACGCCGCTTCCTGACTGTTCAACCAGCCGATTATGTTGGCTGGTCGTGGGAGAATTGAGGCAGTATCAACCGTCAGGATCAAGGAGCAAAGATGAGCCGCACCGCTCGCATCGAACGCACTACCAGCGAATCGTCCGTGATTGTCGAACTCAATCTCGACGGCACCGGCGCCGCCAGCATCGACACCTCCGTGCCGTTTTATGACCACATGCTCACCGCGCTCGGCAAGCACTCCCTGATTGACCTGCGAGTCAAGGCCAGCGGCGACACCCACATCGATGCTCACCACACCGTTGAGGACGTTGCCATCTGCATCGGCGATGCCTTGCGCGAGGCTCTGGGCGACAAGGCCGGGATTGCCCGCTTTGGGGACGCCACCGTGCCGCTCGATGAGGCGCTGGCCTTTGCCGTGGTCGATGTATCCGGACGGCCCTTCGTTGTTCATGAGGGGGAGCCGGAGGGGCAGGAATATCACCTGATCGGCGGACATTTCACCGGATCGCTCACCCGGCATGTGTTCGAATCTATCGCGCTACACGCGGGCATCTGCCTGCATGTGCGCCTGTTGGCCGGGCGCGACCCGCACCACATTGTCGAGGCGCAGTTCAAGGCCGTGGCTCGCGCCCTACGGGCCGCCATCGCCCCCGACCCCCGCGTGGATGGCGTGCCATCCACCAAGGGCGCCCTCTGAACGCCGGGAGCAGACCATGACCGCTACCCCCGACTTACCGGAAGTGCCCGATGATCTCAGTGGCCTCGGGGGGTTCCCCGACGACCTGAGTGGACTCATCGAGATTCCTGACGACCTAAGCGGGTTGGACAGACTCGCCGCGGCGCTGTCGGAGCCTACCGTCAAGGCAGGCGCGGGAGATGTCGAGCTGCCTGCCGCTCCCGACCTTCCTGACGACCTCCTGATTCCCGATGATCTCTCTGGTCTCACCAAGCCCGCCCGGTTGGAGGGGGCCGTGTTGGTGACGCCGATTGACTCGGCAAAGGCACTGGCGGCCACCTGCTCACTTGAAGGTATAGCGGCCGATGTTGTTGAGTCGGAGGTTGGGGCGCTAGTGGTGTTGCGTGATCTTGATGGCGATGCGCTCGAGCAGGCCGCCACCACGATTACTTCCCGGATTATGGGTGTACTGATGGTGCTGGTCACCCGGAGGCAGGGGCAGGTCACGGCAATGCGTTTTGCGAACGGAGAGTCGCACGGTGAGGTCTCGCTGGCGTTGCTGCTGGCCAACGCCCCCGAGGAGGTTGAGGATTTGTTGCTTGGGCCGGTTGACCTAGCCGCGCTGAAACCAATCGACACTGCCAAAATTGGCAGGGCAAAAGCCCTGTGGATGCTTGGCGCCGTCAATCGAGAGATGCATCGGGAACGGATGCAGAACGCCTCCGAGGCCCGCAAGGCAAACCGTGAGGCCAAAAAGGCCGCGAGGAATGAGGGCGATAATGGCTGACCGGCTGATCCTGCTACCCGCCGTCGATGTCGCTGGCGGGCAGGCCGTGCGACTGGTTCAGGGCGAGGCGGGCACCGAGACCGGCTACGGCGACCCGCTGGCCGCCGCCCTCGATTGGCAGTCCGGGGGAGCCGAATGGCTGCACCTAGTAGACCTGGATGCGGCCTTCGGGCGCGGCGCCAATACTGAGCAGATTGCCGAAGTGGTGGCCGCGTTGGACATCAACGTAGAACTCTCCGGCGGTATCCGCGATGATGCCTCCCTGGAGCGCGCGCTGGGCACCGGGGCTAGGCGCATAAACCTGGGCACTGCCGCCATCGAGAAGCCGAAGTGGACGGCGCAGGTGATCGCCGAGTACGGCGACCAGGTGGCGGTGGGGCTAGATGTGCGCGGCGCCACCCTGGCCGGTCGTGGTTGGACCAGCGAGGGCGGCGACCTGTGGGCCACGCTCGACCGGCTCAACGAGGCAGGTTGTGTTCGCTACGTGGTCACGGATGTCACCAAGGACGGCACCCTGCGCGGCCCCAACGTCGAACTGCTGCGCAAGGTCGCTTCCCGCACGGATGCAGCCGTGGTGGCCTCCGGCGGCATCGCCACCCTAGATGATCTGTGCATTCTGCGCGGGTTAGTGCCGGAGGGTATCGATGCCGCCATCATCGGCAAAGCCCTCTACGCCGGCGCCTTCACTCTCCCCGAAGCCCTTGATGTGGCCGGAAGGCCGTAAATCAGCGTTGCCGACTCACCGAATAAACTGAATCGAGTCAAGCACATTCTCTGCAACTCGCTGCGCTGTTTCGTCGCCCGTAGGCCAGCCAACTCGTACCGTGTAGAACCAGCCAGGAACATAGATCATCAGTGTCAACTACTGTGCGGCCCCTTTGCCTAAGTCATCAGCCGCCCAGCCTACTACGCACTAGTAGCGTTACATAGGCACCTGGCTTCGTGTACTCCGTGTTCTCATGGAATGAAAATGAGTAAAATCGAAATGGTAAGCAACAAGAGCGCGCCGACAAGCGTGCCTTTTCTGTATATTCGTTCCGCTGGGGCCGATGAAATTTTTAAAACCAGTCCCCAGGCAAACAAAAAGAGTTCGCAGGAAAAAGATAGCGCGCTGATGGTGACATGAATCCTCACGGCGGCAAGGTTGTTTCCGATGGTGGCACCAAAACTCATCACGATGAAAACAGTGATACTGGTGTGCTCAAAAGACCAAGAATCATGAAGGCGCAACCGGGGCGCCGTTCGCGTGAAAGTTGTTTCTGACTTGCTGCGTCCGAGGCTTTTAGTGAGGATGTTGATGCTTCCGACCAAGTCATACATTCTATCCGAGGATAGATGCCAATGATCCTTGGTGCATATTGTCTTTGTCATCGCTTAACCTTTGGTTGTGTCAATTGCTCGGCGCGTAGGGGGGATGGTCATACGTTATCGCCACCATTCGTATCTAGGTTCGTCTTCGTCGGTGCTGGTGGGTGATGACTTTTGCGGGCTAGCGGCCCCATCGTCTGCTTGGTTGGGAGCGCTTGTTTTAGTGGTTGCGTCCGTTGCTTCGTGGGGTGTCAAGCTGCGGGTGGACTGTGAGCTGTAGATGTCATCCATCTGATAAGGGTTACAGTCTGGACAGACTGGGCCTTCTATCACCTGCAGTGGCATTTCGGTAGCGCGGGTGATTGCGCGCAGCATCATGCCGAGGCAGCCAGCTATTACAGTGGTTAAGAGCGCGATGCGCCAGTGGTCATTTGCATGTTGAAGCCTATCCCCATTCCTCGGGAGGTGGCTCACTGTTGCGAGTCCTATACCGTGACCAATAAACAGAGCCAGCACAGCCGTGAACCACATGGCGCTTTCGATGAGTTTCAGAATTCTCCTTGCACCTGTGACGTGACTATCCGCGCGCAGCAGCGGTATCGCTTGGCTGCTTTGTAAGTGGCCGAGGTTATGCGTATCTTCTTCTCCATCACCAACGAGGCAAAAGCAAGCTAAGGCTTTTTCCCTTTGTGATGACTCTTTAGCGGTGCGCGCAGCTGCGAGCAGCACTGTGGCGACTATCCCAGAGATCACGGCGGTGAAGATTGCAGCGCGCATCAAGTTCCAGACTTGCTGAACGGTGTTCGCGTTCGGAGATGCGGTATGGCCAAATAGTGCGCAGCCATTAAACAAGACAAGCCCAGCCATAAACCACAACACCACCCCAAGAATTCTCAAAATTTTGGCGCTGGTTGCGGCCACATTGAGATCGTTGACTATAGTCACTTCCTTGTTCATGGAACTAAAAAGCGATCAAGGGCAATAAAAAACAAAAGTAAGACGACAATCAGCATGATGATCGGAGTTGCGCCGAGAACAAGACCGGCCTTGGCTCAGTTCGACACGGGAATTTTGCTCTTCTTAGCTGATCTTATGCAACGAATTGACATAATGAATCCTGCCAGTACTAGAACAGCTCCAATATGAATCACCCACCACCACCTGCTGCTATCCGGGCCGCTATGCCAGCCGTTGAAGCTGACTATTGCCATTACTATTATGCCGAGCGAAAGCAGCGTAAGTGAGATGATTGCGCGTCTGCGATGTGATGTAATTTTGACTAAAGATTCTTGAGGTTCGATCGCCGAGATGCGCTCGGTAAACTCAGTTGCTCTCTCCCGCAAAGCCGTTTTTGTGCACATCCAATAAAACCGAGACATCGACCAAAAGACAGCATTCCCGCGGTAATCAATGCCATCGTTGTCGAAACTTGCCGACAAATCCGACCGGCATTGGAATTAGGAGTATTTACGCTCAAAGCTTTAATCATTTCTTTGTTCTATTGACAGAGGAGGCCGAAACGAACCTGCGCTCTGAGTCGTGGTATTCGCACAACAAACACCACTGACGACTCAGGAGGCTAAGCCAAGTTTGTTTGAACAGTTTGTCACGAAGCTCACGCATATAACTCATCCTCTAAACGCGAATAGCCAGTACAGAAACATAGACACAATAATCGTTGATAAAAGAACCGGGATCATGCTTAGAAACAAGGCTGCCAACGCCCAATCAGAGACCTTGTCTTTTCGTCGTCTCGCTGTCACAATTGAATGAATGGACTTTGTGAATCCCGCCAATCCAAACACCGCGGCACTACCAACCAATGCCAACCATTCGCCTGGATTTGGCCCGATGCGAAACCCGTTTGAAACAAGGATCAAGGCAGAGCAGAAACCAATCAACGATAGACAAAAGGCAATCATGGAGTGTCGCGCGTAACGTTTATTGTTTGCCGTCGTGCAACAAGTTTCAGATTGTAAAGTTTTCTGACTTGAATTTACTCGCGAATTTTTGCGAGCGCACTGGAACTCTATATCAGACTTGAAGGAGTTCGCAGGACGCCCTGTAGTCGTCTCATTTGTTTCGCTCATCGCATTGGGAAGGGGGGTTGAGAGGGACGAGATGGTATGTATGGTGTTGTTGCATTACCGGTAATCACAGCCACCATGTTGAGGAATCCGGGACAGTCGGTATCGAACATGCTGGAGTGCGTGCTGATGGGGTTCAGTCCATGTGGGCCTGCGTCTAGGCGAGTTGCTGCTGGATCGTGTGCAGGACTTGGAACCCCAAAAAGTTGACGATTAGCGTTGACAAAGTCAGCATCGTCAACGATGGCATACACCTGGGCATCTCCATTATATTCAGCTACCGATGAAATTCCAGGGCCAGGGCCAGCAGAAGCGATATGGAAGATGTTATCAACACGTAGGTAGTTGTCAATCACCTGAGAGGCTCCCACGATTTTCCCGCCGTAAGAATGGCCTAGAAGAGTGGTTCTAGCGTCTTCATGCCTGCGAATTGAGTTGCCAAAATTAGCCAGGGTAGGTCCCATGTCTATGGCGTATTGCTCATCCCTCGCCCGGAAAATATTTTGCGGAAATATGCCAGCGCCAAATCCAAACATTACAGTTTCACCCCCTTGCCCTGGTAGTTGGTTTGCATGATCGAATAGACTAAAAGCTCGGGCGTTAGCTCCAGTCTGCTCCCCAGCATTGTTAATGCCCGAAAAACCTGAGACACTGGTGCCAGTGCCGGGTACAAAGATCGCAATGTTCCTAACGTGACTTGGGATGTCGCCCGTCGGCCCAAACTCTCCGTGATAGGTAATGATGTTTGATTGGCTTGGATCGAACGCGACTACGTGTGTTCCTGACACTTGAACCCGGTCGCCATTTGCATTGAAACGGTATGTGGGGCCGTTGAGCAGGTGCTGCAACGTATCCCGCAGCGAAGTTAGCTCATGCAATTGGCTCATCACCGAAACATCCCGGGGCCGCAACTCCTGATGCGGGTTAGAAACCAGACCCCCAAGGATAGCCGGAACCCTGCTCCTCGTGTCCAGTGGAAGCTGCCCTTCAAGTCCTGCAATCTGAGCGTTGAGGTCTTGGAGATGGTTGTAGATGTTGATGTTGTTGGCACTCGCGCGATACCTAATTGGAATTCCGTCAAGATTTCCGATAATCATTGGTTCTATCGTGACCAACAATTGGCGTTGACTAGGGGTAAGGGTATCCCACAATGAGCGAACTTGTTCGCAATCGCCCAGTCCTGCGAGAAGATTGGCAAGCTGGGGTAGCTTTAGCTCACGACTAATAGAGGCCCAGAAGTCCAGACTTAGTAGTGGCTCGAAGTTGAAGGTGCCATCCGGGCTAATGGATAAAGAAAGTGCGACGAACTGTTTACGAAGACGGTCCATGTGGTCAGCCAACCGGCGGGCATGGTTGGCGTATTGCCGGTCACGACCGGCTACCTCGTCTGCGTCTTCAGCAAAGATACGGTTACTCTTCCCGATCGCGTCGGTCAGATCAGAGACAAGGTTATCCATCCGACCCGCAGCAGTGCGCATGTTCGCGGCCTGCCCAGTCAACAAAGCTACCTGCTGAGCCACAGTCCGCCCACCAGCACCAACGGCAGTGGTAGTTGCTGGGGTGGTAGTTGAGCGCTGCAAGACTGTCACATCCCCAGTAACCCTACCCGCTCGGGCACGAAGATTCCCGGCATAGTCTTGAACCTCACGCAACTGCCTGCGCATCGCAGCCTCAGTCTCCTGCCGCACCGCCTCTGCCCGAGAATGAACCAATGCCATCGACTCACCAGCCCCACCAACACTCAACAACGCCCTCGCATAATCACCCACCAAACGGTCAGAGTCTTGAATCATCCGCGCGTACTGCGGAATAAGCTGCCGCAACCGAGCAGTAACAAACTGCACCCCGGCAGAAGCTTGCGGGAGTTGCAGGTCTGTCTGGACGATGTTGTCACACTCACGCAACCCAGCCTGCACCCGAGGGATGATGCTTGAAACGAAGTTTCTGGTTCTCGTACGCGCACTCACAAGCGCATCCCGATCAACAACTACATGAGTTGAAACACCCACCCCCCTAGCAACACCCAACGGCCGCACCTTCGCCGCCGCCGAAGAATATGGCAACGGTACTTGCCGGGCTGCCTGAACCCCAGGAGCAAACGTAGAAGCCCACGCAATCTCACCATGAGCATGACCCACAGCCTTCTCACATTTAGTTAAGTAACGCTGAGCAGGAGGCCCGGTATAACCCTGCAAACTCATCACTAACCCCCAACCACTGGAACGGAAGCACCTGCTGCTGCGGTGTCTACCTCAACAACCCGTCCCGCCGCAGCCCGCAAAAACTTAGATAACCCTTCCAGGACTTGTACTGCCGCGGTCATAGTCTCACCCGCCCCGGTATAGAACCGCTCAACCTCAACCCGCGCAGCCCCATCACCAGCAGACAACGGCTCCCGAACCAAAGAACGAAACTGAACACAAGAACCACGATCACCCGAAAGCTGACCCTCCAACACACCACACCGCGACAACACAGACGCACTGTTACTAACAAACCCAGACACGTGAAGCCTCCTTGCTCAAACGATTTCCACGTCCTGACCAGCAAACCTTACCCGACACAGCACGACATACCGCACACGAGGGCCAAAAAGTACCATCCACCTCGCACTCTGGAGCCTGTTCCAGACTCAACAGCACAATGCGTAGCCGCTAGCGCGTCTGCGCCACCCAGGCGGCATGCATGCGGGCGTAGGTGCCGTTGGCGGCGGCTAGTTCGGGGTGGGCGCCGAACTCGACGATGTGACCTTCGTCTACCACCACTACCAAGTCGGATGCCTCGGCGGTGGAGAGACGGTGGGCGATGGTGATGGTGGAACGACCGGAAGTCAGCGAGTCCAGGGCACGAGCGATCCGCACCTCCGTGGCCGGGTCCACAGCCGAGGTGGCCTCATCTAGCACCAGCAGGTCGGGGGCGGCCAGATAGGCCCGCGCGATGGCGACCAGCTGCCGTTCGCCGGCGCTCAGCGCCTCGCCGCGTTGCCCCACCGGCGTGTGCACACCTTGCGGTAAATCGGCGAGCCACTCGGCCAGGCCAAGGGCGTCAAAGGCGGCCAGAACCTGCTGCTCCGTGGGATCAGCAGCGGACCGGATGCCGTATGCGGCGTTCTCTAACACGGTGCCGTCGAAGAGGAAGCCTTCCTGCGGCACCAGCACCACGCGCTCACGCAGCGAGTCGAGCGTCAACGCACGCAGGTCATCGCCGTTGAGTTCTACCACTCCGTGGGTTGGGTCCATCAGGCGGGTAACCAGCTTGGCGATAGTGGTCTTTCCTGAGCCGGTCTCCCCCACCACGGCCACCTTTGTTTGTGCGGGTAGATGTACGTCTACGCCGTGCAGCACCTGGGGGCCATCGGGGTAGGCGAATTTCACATCCCGCAGCGTGACCTGCGCCGGGCCGCGCGGTGAGGGGAAAGCGTCGGGAGCCTCGGCCACCTCTATGGGTGCCTCGACGATGGCCAGCACTCGCCGCCATCCGGCCACCGCGTTCTGTAGCTCGTTGAGGATTTCCGTGGCCATCTGCAACGGCCCAGAGAACAGCTGCACCAGGAACAAAAAGGCCACGACCTGTCCGGCGGTCAGGTGCCCGCCGACCCCGAGCAGCGCGCCGATCACCACCACCAGCGCCAGCGCAGTGTTGGCCAGCAGCGTGCCGGTAGCGAAGATCGATGAGACCAGCATGTTCGCCCGCCCCTGAGAGGTGCGGGTGTCCTCAATGGCCGCCTCGATGCGTCGGCCAGTGCGTTGGGTGATGCCGTAGGCGCGCACGGTCTCGGCGCCGACCACAGCCTCAGACATGGTGCCAAGCATCGCGCCGACCTTTTCCCGCACGCGCATGAATCGGCCAGAAACTCGTTTTTGTCCCTTGCGCAAAATCAGCCACAGCGGCACAAAGGTGGCCCAGACCACGAGCGTTAGCTGCCAGGAGAACACGGCCATGATGGTGGTGGCCACGACCATTTGCAGCGTGGCCACCAGGAGCATGATGCCGCCCCATTGTACGAACTGGGAGATGGTGTCCACATCGTTGGTGACGCGGGAGACCAGCGAACCTCTGCGCTCGGTGTTCTGCGTGAGCGTCGCTAAGTCGTGTACGTGTCTAAATGCCCGTACGCGCAGCCCAGCCAACCCGGCCTCGGTGCGGCTCACCAGGCGTACGTTAACCGTCGCCGCACACGATGCGGCCACCAGCAGGGCGGCGATGGCGATGGCGATGGTGCGCGCGACGGCCACGCCATCGGGGCCATCTGCGCCCAGGATGCCGTGATCGATGACGTTCTGCACCGATAGCGGCACCACCACGCGTCCGCCCGCCGCGAATACGGCAAGCAGCAGCGTTAAGCCGATGCCCTGAACCATCTGTGGGCTTAGTTGTACGCCACGGCGCAGGGTGGCCCAGGCGCCAAGATCGGAGGCCGCAGCAATACCTGTCGCTTCACTCACGGGTGATACCCCCCCTCGGCAGCCTTAGCCTTCTCCCGGCGAGCAGACTCGTTTTCATAGGCCGTCGCAATTTCTCGGTAACCGGGATCGCGAGCCAACAGCTCGGTATGCGTGCCGATGTCAATCACCCGTCCCTTGTCGATGTGTACTACGACATCGGCCATCGCCACCGATGACATGCGGTAAGCGACCATCACCACGGTGGTGGGCACCTCGGAGAATCCGGCGAGAATCTGCTGCTCGACGCGGGGGTCAACGGCGGAGGTGGCATCGTCGAGTACCAGGAGGCGCGGGGTACGGATCAGCGCTCGGGCGATTGCTAGGCGTTGGCGCTGCCCCCCGGAAAGGTTCGAGCCGCGTTCACCGAGCGGCGCGCTTAGGCCCTCGGGCAGCGAGTTGATGACGTGATCGACCCGCGCCAGGCGCAGCGCATCCCACACATCCTCATCGGTGTATGGCCCCTCCCCGTCTGCGTACAGGGTGACGTTGGCTCGCACCGTATCCTCGAAGATGAATGTGGACTGGGCCACGAGCGCCACCTGGGCGGGAATCTCTCCCGCCGCGAGTAGACGAACGTCTACACCGTCGAGCGACACCTGACCGCGAGTCGTGTCCGATAGTCGAGATAGCAGCGAGACCAGAGTGGTTTTGCCCGAGCCGGTGGCTCCGACAACGGCCACGGTGTCGCCAGGGTTGATGGCGAAGGTGACCTCATCTAACAGCGTGATCGCCTCGTCGTCTATGCCGGGCACGTCGAGACCTACCTGTGCAAAGGCGACAGCCAGGCCGTGGTTGGCGACGGGTAGCCCCTGGTTGCCTGGCACGAGTTCGGCCGGGTTGTCGATGACATCTGCGATGCGTTCGTACCCCACCAACGAGCGGGGCAGGTCGCCCAACACCCAGCCGAAAGAGCGGACGGGGACGGACATGACGGTGAGCAGGTATCCGGCGGTGACCACGTTTCCGGCGTCGATGTATCCTCCGGCCACCCGCCAGGCGCCGACCGCGAGTACGGTGAGGGTGCCCAGATGCGGCAGGATATCGATGATTGGGTCGAAGATGGCTCGTACCCGCCCGACGCGGGTGTTGGCGGCGCGCAGTTCTTGGGTTTTGGCCGCGAAACGCTGCTCCTCGCGATCTGCGGTACCCAGCGACTTGACCAGCAGCGCGGCCTCAAAAGATTCGTGAGCCACATCGGAGACGGTTGCGCGCAGCTTCTGCGCCCGCACCACGGCCGGGGTCATCTTGGAGACAAACACCATGTTCACGACGATCATCAACGGGATGAGTATCAGCGCGGCGAGGGCCAACCACGGGTCTGTGAGGATCAGCATCACCGAGGCGATGGTGAGCATCACCACGACGCCGAGGGCAAAGGGCCACGGGTTGAATACATTCGTTGCGGCATCCACATCGGAGGAGGCGTGGGCCAGCAGCTCGCCCGCCGGATGTGAGCGGTGCCAGGAAAGCGGAAGCCGCAGGTAAGCAGCCGAGAGGCGACGGCGGTGGATGGCTCCAACGTTCACGGTACCCCAGCCCGCACCGACTCTCCGGCCCCAAACCCCGGCGGCGAGCAGCACCGCGGCGGCAAATAGCACCACACCGGCCAGCCAAATGCGTCCTTGGGCGTAATCGTCACCACCGATGGCCGGAACCACCACGGAGTTGGTGGCCCAACCCACTGCCGCCGAGACAGCAACGGTGGCGGCGCCAAATAGGGCGGAGGCGGTGATCGCGATCACGTATATGCGCGGGGTACTCTTCATGCCGCGCCAAATCAATTGCCCGCTTTGTCTAACTCGCGAGCCAGATAGGCCGATGGTCAGGTCATTCAAGGCTCAGCGCACCTCAAATCCGGCGTCTCGTAGGGCTTCCTTGACCTGGCGGATAGTGAGTTCTTGGAAGTGGAAGACGCTGGCGGCCAGCACCGCGTTGGCCCCGGCCTGGGCGCCGGAAACAAAGTGAGCTAACGTCCCGGCGCCACCCGAGGCCACTAGCGGCACCTCAACTCGCTCCCGCACCGCGCACAACAGGTCAAGGTCGAAGCCATCCTTGGTGCCATCCGCGTCCATCGAGGTCAGCAGAATTTCACCGGCTCCTGCCGCCGCTCCCTGCGCGGCCCACTCCACGGCATCAAGGCCCGTGCCGCGCTGTCCGCCATGACTTGTCACCTCATACCCGGAGGCGATGGCCCCATCTACGGCCCGGCGGGCATCGACGGCCAGCACGAGGATTTGCGAGCCGAACCGCTCGGCGATTCGACCCAAGAGAGTCGGGTCGGCGATGGCCGCCGAGTTGACGCCCACCCGTGCCGCCCCCGCCCATAGCAGCCGATCCACATCCTCAACCGAGCGCACCCCACCACCTACGGTGAGCGGGATGGCAAGCTGCTCGGTGATGCGCCGCACCGTATCAATGGTGGTCTGGCGACCCTCGGTGGTGGCGGAGATGTCCAGGAGGGTCAGCTCGTCGGCACCCTCGGCTTGGTAATGCAGCGCAAGTTCAAGCGGGTCACCGGCGTCACGCAGATCCACAAAGTTGACGCCCTTAACCACACGACCGGCGTTGACATCAAGACAGGGGACTATCCGAATCGTTTCGACCATAGGTCTACCGTAGTCGAGATGGCGACCACTTCCGCCCTTGGCGGCGCACCGCGTAAGGTTTACGCCATGATTTGTGATGCTGGACGGCTCGCGGACGCATATTTGCGGCCTGGGTCGTCATCCTTCCTTGATTTTCTTAGCGACCACTCCCCCGAGCTGCTCCCCGGCGCGGGCGGCAACCTAGCCCAGCCGACGTCCGAGACGCTCTCACCCCACGCCACCACCATTGTTGCCCTCGCCTTCGATGGCGGCGTGGTCATGGCAGGTGACCGGCGAGCAACATCTGGTCACATGATCGCCAGCCGCGATATTGAGAAGGTGTTTGCCGCCGACGACTACTGCGCCATTGGTATCTCCGGCTCGGCTGGAATGGGCGTCGAGCTTGCCAAGCTGTTCACGTTGGAGTTGGAACACTACGAGAAGATCGAAGGCTCCCCGCTGTCGCTGGACGGCAAGGCGAACCGGCTCGCCACCCTGCTGCGCTCCCACCTGCCACTGGCCTTGCAGGGCTTCGTGGTGGTGCCAATGTTGGCAGGCTTCGACTTGAGCCGGGGCGTTGGACGCATCTTCAGCTACGACCCCACCGGCGGGCGCTATGAGGAACACGAGCATCACGGCACCGGTTCTGGTTCGGTTTTCGCCCGCGGCGCGCTTAAGAAGCTGTGGCGTCCAGGATTAACCGCGAGCGATGCGGTGCGCGTCGCCATCGAGTCTCTATTCGATGCCGCCGACGACGATGCGGCCACCGGTGGTCCCGACCCGGTGCGTCGCATCTGGCCGGTGGTGGCCACCGTCACCGCCGAAGGCTACCGGCGGGTGCCCGAAGATGAGCTAGCCGAAATAGTTGAAGTGCTGGTCGCCCAGCGCCGTCAGGGAGGTCGCCAAGCATGAACATGCCATTTTATGTAAGCCCAGAACAGCTGATGAAGGATCGGGCGGATTTTGCCCGGAAGGGCATTGCCCGTGGCCGTTCCGTTGTCGTGCTTAGCTGCAACGATGGCATCTTGTTCGCCACGGAGAATCCCTCGCGGGCGCTGCACAAGATTTCCGAGATTTACGACCGTATCGCGTTTGCGGCCGTCGGCAAGTACAACGAGTTTGAGAACCTGCGGGTGGCGGGCGTGCGCTACGCCGACCTGCGCGGCTACTCCTACTGCCGGTTGGATGTCACGGCGCGTGGCCTCGCGAACGCCTACGCGCAGACCCTTGGCACCGTGTTCACCACGGAGTCCAAGCCGCTAGAGGTAGAACTTGCGGTGGCCGAGGTTGGCTTCACCCCTGACGATGACCAGATTTACCGCCTCTCCTATGACGGTTCGGTGGCCGACGAACAGGGCCATGTGGTGATGGGCGGGCAGGCCGACGCGCTGGGCACTCGACTGGCCGAGGGCTGGCAGGCGGGGCTGACGCTGAGCGAGGCCATCCGCTTGGCCACCCGCACACTGGGCGCCGTCGGTGGCGATGGCCTGCTGGAGCCGGGCAGCGAGCGAAATCTAACCCCGGATGGCCTAGAGGTCGCCCTCCTGGAGCGCGCCCGCCCCCGCCGCGCCTTCCGTCGTCTCCAAGGAGAAGCCCTATTGGGTTGAGAGGCGACCTTTGTCTAGCTCTCGCATGGTGCGGCGGAGTTTCTTGTCGGAAACCGGGCGCACACCCAGGTCCTCCTCGGTCCAGTGACCCTCGACATCCTCCTTTGCCGGAGCCGGACGACGCTTACGATCCGGCGGAGTCACCCCGTCGGCTAGGCGACGGGTGGTGAGCAGGAAGCCGGTGTGGGCGACCATGCGATGCTGCGGGCGCACGGCCAGCCCTTCTAGGTGCCAGCCACGCAACATGGTCTCCCAAGCGGTCGGTTCGGTGTAGCGACCATCGGCCCGTAAATCCTCGGCCAGCCTCGATAGCTGCGTGGCGGTGGCAACGTAGGCGCAGAACACCCCGCCGGGCCTAAGCGCGGCGGCGGCCTCGGCCAAGTTCTCCCAGGGGGCGAGCATGTCCAACACCACCCGATCAACCGTGCCCGGCGCCACCACCTCACCTACCCGGTCGGCGAAGTCGCCCACATGCAGGTGCCAGGCGGGGTGAACCCCACCGAAGAACGCCTCTACGTTGCCCTTGGCGATCTCGGCAAAGTCGGCGCGCCGCTCGATGGAGTGCAGCGTGCCACCATCGCTAACCGCGCGCAGTAGCGACATGGCAAGCGCCCCGGAGCCGACCCCGGACTCGACCACCACGGCGCCGGGATAGATGTCGGCGGCTTGAACGATCTGCCCGGCATCCTTCGGGTAGACAATCTGGGCGCCGCGCGGCATGGATAGCACATAGTCGCTGAGTAGGGGGCGCAGCACCAGGTATTCGACGCCCTCGGTGTTGGTCAGCACCCAGCCCTCGGGCTTGCCGATTAACTCCTCATGGCGGAAATAACCCTTATGTGTGTGAAAGGTGGCGCCGGGTTGTAAAACGATGGTGTTCAACCGCCCCTTGGGGTCGGTTAGTTGCACCTTGTCACCTGGGCGCAGCGGGCCGCGCCGCAGCTCGGCGCCGGTTGGGGTCTGGGGGGTAGTCACGGGGGTCAACCTTACTTTGCCCCGGTGGCGCGCACTGCGGCGGCAACAACCGTCACGTCAAGCACCCCGGTCAGCTGACCCTCCCGAGTTACGGGAATGATGCGAGCGCCTCGCGATGAGGCAGCGAGGCGTTGTAGCAAGTCAACACCGCCCAAACGTTGGTCTACACCACTTCCCGAGGGGAAGGGCACCAATACCGCCTGCACGGAGGTGGTGGCCAGGGTGGCGGTGGGCACGGAAGTGACCGCATCCGGGTTCAGCCAGCCTAGCGGGGTACCGGCGGCGTTCAGGGTCACGATGGCCGCCCCTGGACGGGTTGCGGCGGCGGTGATGGCGGCGGGCAGGTAGGCGGAGCAGGGGACGGTGACGGCGGGGCGCATCAACGAAGCGACGGTGATGCCTGCGACGGCCTCACGACGGCGAGCATCCCCGATGGCTACGGTGGCCCCTTGCCAAAGGAACATGGCGATAATCAGCGTCCACATTACCGTGGAGGTCTGCGGGGCAAATCCGCGCAGCATCGGCCAAGCGATGGCGTAAAAGGCAACACCGAGGGCAACCACGCGCCCAACCCGCCCAGCGGCGACGGTGCCCCTGGTGCGGGAACCGGTGGCTCGCCAGACGACCGATTCAAGCAGCTGTCCACCATCGAGCGGCAGGCCCGGCAGCAGGTTGAACAGACCGACAAACACGTTGGAGAAGAACGCAGCGAAACACAGCAGCGCCAGAATATCTACCGGAATGACCTGAAAACCAAGCCAAAACAACCCGGCCAGGGCCAGGTTCGCCAGCGGGCCAACCACGGCAATGAGCGCTGCGCTACCCGCCGTGGCGGTGCCGGTGAAGGCGGTGTGTCCGCCCAGCAGGGTCAGCGCCAGCTCGGTGACCTCCTGTCCCCTGGCCTTGGCGACAACGGCATGGGCAGCCTCATGGCAAAACACGGAGCCGAAAAGCAGCAGCACGAAGGCGAAAGCCACGCTCACCACCGCCGCGTCCGGCAGCTCCGGGCGCAGGTTGCTAACCGTCGGCACAAACAAGAAGGTGAGTACGGCGGCGGCCAGAAACCACGTTGGCGTCACAATTACGGGCGCCCCGGCCACCCGTCCGATTGTCCACCCGCGAGACCTACGCACGCTACAGCAGCCCCTTCGCCTTGAGATTGTCGGTGAACTTCCGCACGGTAGCGTGGCGGCGCAACAGGCCCACGATCTCATTCATGCCTTGAGCCTACGGGAGATACGTAAGGTTTAGTAAAGGAAAAGCGCCAGGCGTTGGCGAGCCTTGCCTACCTGGGGATTGGTGGGGCCGAGGATCTCAAAGTATTCCAAAAGACGCAGCCGCACCTGCTCCTTGGCCTCAGCGTCCGCCGTGGGTAACACGGCCAGCAGGCGGTCGAACGGGCCGGCCACCCCGCCATCAAGAAGTTCCAGGTCGGCGGCCAGCAGCGCGGCGGGCACATCAGCCGGATCGGCGACGAAGGCCGCCTGGGCCGTCGCTGGGTCAATGTTTTGTGTCCGGCTCAGTAGGCGAACCTGCGCTAAGCCAGCCTGAGCCTCGGCATCCTTGGGGTCGTGACGAAGCGCCTGCTCATAAGCCGCTATGGCTGCCGGGTAATCGCCGCGTTCGATAGCGTTGAACGCCTCCTGATGCAGCGGGGGGAGCGTCTCCTCCGAGGCAGGCGGGGCCACGTTATCCGCCTTCTCCCCGTCGCTCGAAGGCACCCGCCCGGTGATGCCATTGGCTTCCGCCGCCGAGATCACCTGGGCCAGCACGCCGCGCACCTGCTCCTCGGCGGCGACCCCGGCGAACAGCGGTAACGGCTGCCCGCCAAGCAACGCGATCACCGTCGGCACACCCTCGACGCCAAACGCCCCCGCAATCTGCGGGTACGTGCCAACATCGATCCGGGCCAACAGGAATCGACCGGCGGCTTCCTGGGCGAGCTTACCCAACAGGATAGCGAGGTCCGCATTCGCCTGATCGGTGGGAATCCATAGTAGGGCGATCACCGGATAGGTGGCCGAATCCTGCACCACCTGGGCGAACGATTCCTCGGTAATGTCCACCACAAACCCGTCGGCCTCCGGCGCTCCTCCCGGTTCGCCGGGCGGTGGTGCCTGCGGACGGGTCAGGGCGGTAAGATCGACGGCCCCGCGCATTGAGAAACCTCCCGGCTGACTCACTGGCCGTTCTCTTCCTCGTTGCTGTTGCCACCCGTCGGCGCCTGGTTTGAGGCGTAGGTTTGGACGTGGGAGTAGCCCAGCAGCATCACCGGTTCAGTTGACCCGGCCGGAGGGATGTAAAGCACGATCATGTCGCTGAAGCCCTGCACCAGATAGTTGGTCGGCTCCTGGCCTCCGAGCAGCGCATTTGCGGTACCAATACTGGGCCAGTTGATGAAGGCTCCCTCAACCACACTCATGATCTCGGTGGCATCGATGGCCGCGATCACCAAGGCGCCGCCGGAGTAGGCGCGCATCCCCAGGATGGTCGTGCCCGGCGCCTGCTCGAAGCTCCACGAGTAGCCACCCCCCACCAATGGGTCGTTCGGATCAAACTGCGCAAGACGTACCGCCGTCGCATCGGCGATCAACGTGCGATAAGGGTCGTCTGCGGCTGGCTCGAAGATTGCGGCAAAGGCGGACTCCTCCCCCAACGTCAGCAGGTCGATGTATTGGGCGACGATGTCCTGAGGGCTGGCTAGCAAGGTGTCGTCATCGACGGCCACCATTTCGCTACCTATCGCCGGATTGGCGAAGTTGGGCATCTGGGCGCCTGGCCGCAGAAATGCCCACCCCCACAGCCGGTAGGGGGCGCGCGGTGCCTCTTGCCAAAGCGCAACCAACCGGGGGGGCAGCAGGTCTTCGGTGGCGGCGGTGATCGCGAACACCACGCGAGGCCATTCGTCGCCACTCGGCAGAAGCACCTGTAGGTAGTCGTCAGGCAGCTCGGTAACCAGGTCGGTGTTGCCGATGATCTGGGCGACCTCTAGCTGCTTGGTGCGCACGTAGAGGGCCGGCCCGGTAACCCGAGAGGACAGCAGCGCCGGGTTCATCGCCTCGGTCGCCGCACTCAGCACCTCGTTTACGTCTGCAAGGATACGAGTGCTTTGGTCGAGGGTCACAGCTGCGCTCTCGATATTGCTCACAGTCACCTCAGGCAATTCGGATTCACAGCCGCCAAGGGCCAGGCCGGTGAGAATCACCGCGCCAATGGCGATCATCCGAGTACGCGACGAGTTCAAGATATTCATTATTTGTCCCCTTCCGAGCCAGCTTCTCCCGTTGAGGGGTCAAAACCCCAGGCGGCCCGCCAAGCATCCGACCGGCTTGTGCCTTCCACCGCCGCCGCTTCAACGGGTGCTGGCGGATTCTCCGGTGTCGGCGAGATGGGCGCTTCGGGGGTCTTGGTCACTATCGGGATGGCGCCCGTAATCGCTCCAAGAACCCGCTCACTGATGCTCGGTGCTTGCGCCCGCTTGGCTGCCTCGGCTGCCTCCCTTAGCTGGCGGCGGGTGGGTAGCACGATCGAACCGGTTGCCGTAACCACCTCGCCCTCGGCGTTCACCTGTTCTGTGGGCGGCGAGACAATCGGTACGCCTTGGGAAACGGCCGGGACCGCCTGGCTTTCCGGGTGTCGATCCGTGTCCTGAGTAGCGCGAAGTGCCCGCCTGCTCGGCAACGGTGAGACGACGGGGGTTGATCCGGTCCTGGTGACAATAACTGCCGCAGGCGGCTGGACAATCGCTTCCGATGCGGCGCTAGGTCGGGTGATGCCCGCCAAACCTGGACCGACGGGCGCGAAGATCGGTGTTTGGGACTGCTCCTGATCGATGGCAGCGCCCCGCTCGTCGAACGCGTTTCCCACCTCGAACAAAGCTGAATCCTCGACAACCTTCACCCGCCTCGACTTCGTACCCTCGCTAAGCACTGCGAAAACCAGCAGGGCAAGGCCGACCAGCAGCACAAAGGAACCGGTGAAGACGCCTGGCCACACCCACGGGGTGGTGACCTCGCGGCGCCAAATCAGCTCAAGGGTGGGTGCTTCCGGGTCTGCGCCGGTGCCAGCTGCCAGCAGCGACCAGCGGCCAGGCCGCTCGTCCCACAGCATGGTGACCGAGCCGTCATCAGAGGTCTCCCGGATCCACAGATCCGAGCCGAGCGGGTTGGCGCCTCGTCCGGCCTGGCCGGCCGCCTCGGGGGCCACCGCCACGGTCTCCAGAGTCTGCCAATCTTGCATACCAACGATTTGGGTGAAATGGTCCGGGCCGATCCAACCCAACACATCGACATCGCGACCCATCACCATCGCCACCGGTCCGCCATCGGCTCGGGTGGCGCGAATTGTCACCACCGCCGACACCAAGCCAAGCACCCCTGGGTCGGTGACCAGCAGCGTGCCGTCGTTTTCCGGTTCCGCAACCGCAGTAACTATTTCGGACTCACGCCAGATCGTGCCGGAGGCGACACCAAGCCCGATAGTGGCAATGCCCACTACGATCAGCAAGACCGCGAGCACCTTTCGCAACAACGGGTCATTCCCTTCGTTAGACAGACCCCGAGGGTAGGCGCACAGCTGGCGCCCGACCGAGGCAAGAGTCAAGGATAAGGGCCAAACCCAGTTTAGCGCTCATCGGGACCGAAACATGGCGCCGACCGCGGCACCTGGTTAGCACAAATGCGCTGTAGCACAGTATTGTGGCCCCGACTCTAGTCTTCACTACCACTTCATCGGAAGGTCCCAAAGTGTCCGA
>WQZL01000022.1 GCA_009780755.1 Promicromonosporaceae bacterium
GGCTAGAGGCGTACAAGAAGATTGCCTCGGCGCTCGACAGCCAGGGGCTGGAAAAGGTGCGCGCCGAACTCATCGACCGCTACGGCCCGTTACCCGAGGTGGGCGCCGCGCTGTTCGATGTGGCCGACTTCCGCCTGCATGCTCGCCGCGCCGGGCTGACCGACATTACGGCCCAGGGAAAGTTTGTTCGCTTCGCGCCGGTAGACCTGGCCGAGTCGCAGATGCTGCGCCTGCGCCGCCTGTATCCGGGCGTGGTGCTAAAGCCCGCCATCGGCACCTTCTTGGTGCCGTTCCCCATGACCGCGCGGCTGGGCGGGCGCCCCCTGCGCGGTCAAGAGGTGCTGGCCTGGGCGCGGCAACTGATCGACGCGGTACTACTCTCCGAGGTAAGCGCAGCCGCAAAGACGGTCACCACAGCTGGTTGAACCTGCCGAAAACTACGTCATTCTGCGCGGAGTGAGGAACGAGCGGAGTCGCAGAACCTAGTGTTGGTGGCTTTCGTCTGGGTCTGGGTCCTGCGACTTCACTCGCTGCGCTCCCTTCGCGCAGGATGACGAGGGAAGGGAGGGGAGAGCTTCGGTAGGATTAGCGGCTGATCGCCCGTTGCTCAACAGCCAAGGATTTTCCCCGTGTTTACCTCTCTTTCGGATCGGCTTTCCGCCACGTTTAAGAACCTGCGTTCGCGGGGCAAGCTATCCGAGGCGGATATCGATGCGACCATCCGCGAGATTCGTCGCGCCCTGCTCGATGCCGACGTGGCCGTGCCCGTTGTCCGCGACTTCTGTGGTGCCGTGCGCGAACGAGCGCTCGGCGCGGAGGTAAGCGGCGCGCTGAACCCGGCACAGCAGGTAGTCAAGATCGTCAGCGAGGAACTCGTTGAAATTCTCGGCGGCGTCACCAAGAACCTGACTATCGCCAAGAACCCGCCCACCGTCATCATGCTGGCCGGCCTCCAGGGTGCCGGTAAGACGACGCTGGCCGGAAAGCTGGCCCACGCGCTAAAGGCCCAGGGACACACGCCGGTGCTGGTGGCAGCCGATCTACAGCGCCCCAACGCCGTCCAGCAGCTACAGGTGATGGGAGAGCGCGCGGGCGTGCCCGTCTTCGCGCCTCACCCCGGCAACACCTCCGGCGCCGAGTACGACGATGAGGCGGTGGTTGAGCCTGTCGAAACCACCGAGGGGGGCGAGAAGCGTCGTTCGCTCTTTAGACGCGGTGAAGACCCGACCGCCATCGCCGCCCGCGAGGCCGCGCAGGTTGCCGCTGCTGAGGCTGCACGCCGGGGCGACCCCGTCGGCGTGGCCCGCGATGGTGTGCAGTTCGCCCGCGACAAGCAGCACTCCATCGTCATCGTTGACACCGCCGGTCGCCTCGGCGTTGACGAGGCAATGATGCAGCAGGCCGCCGATATTCGCGCCGCCATCAACCCCGACGACGTACTATTCGTGATCGATGCGATGATCGGTCAAGACGCCGTTGCTACCGCGCAGGCGTTCTTGGCGGGCGTTGATTTCACCGGTGTCGTGCTGTCGAAACTGGACGGCGACGCTCGCGGTGGCGCCGCGCTCTCCGTGGCGAAGGTGACCGGCCGACCCATCATGTTCGCCTCCACCGGCGAAAAGCTCACCGATTTCGAGGTATTCCACCCCGACCGCATGGCCGGACGCATCCTCGACATGGGCGATATCCTCACGCTCATCGAGCAGGCCGAGCAGGCGTTCGACGCCGAGCAGGCCGCCAAAATGGCCCAAAAGGTGGCCGAAGGCAAGGACTTCACGCTCGCTGACTTCCTGATGCAGATGCAGCAGATGAAGAAGATGGGTTCGATGAAAAAGATGCTCGGGATGCTGCCGGGCATGGGGCAGGTGCGCGAGGCGCTCGACTCCTTCGATGAGCGGGAGGTGGATCGCATCGAAGCCATCGTGCAGTCAATGACCCCGGCCGAGCGGGAGAATCCGAAGATCATCAATGGCTCGCGCCGCGCTCGCATCGCCAAGGGTTCGGGCACCACCACGACGGCCGTGAATCAGCTATTGGAGCGGTTTGCCGGGGCGCAGAAGATGATGCGGCAGATGGGTAAGGGCGGCGGAATGCCGGGCATGCCCGGGATGCCCGGCCTGGGTGGCAGCGGCAAACGGGCGGGCGCCCGACAGGCTCCGGCCAAGAAGGCGAAGGGCAAGAGCGGCAACCCGGCCAAGCGCGCCGCCCAAGAGAAGGCCGCGCTGGCCAAGGCTCTCGGCGGCGGCCCAACCGGGGGAGCATCCGGCTCGGCCTTCGGCCTCGGCGGTGCCAGCGGAATGCCCACCGAGGAAGACCTGGCAAACCTAGACCTCCCCAAAGGCTTCGAAAAACTCCTCGGCGGCTAAGCATTCTCACGCCTGACCTTGACAGAGTCGGCAACTCCTGCTTGACGCAATATGCGCCATTCTGTCGATCAAAATCGGCCGAAGTTGTTCAGAAATTAAACAAAACCGAGGCGGAGGGGTGAAAATCGTTTCCGTGAACGATTTCTCCAAGAAGCCCTTATCCAAACGCTCTCGGCTGGTTGGCGCCGCCGCCCTGACTCTAGCTCTCGCCCTTGCGCCCACGGCGGCCGCCGCCGCGCCAGGGTCAACTCCCGTGACGCCGGGCGGTCCGGCAGTTTCTGCGGGCGACATGCATTCGATGGCGTTGCATGCCAATGGCACCCTGTTCGCCTGGGGTCATAACGGAAGCGGGCGCTTGGGGGACGGTACCACCACTGACAGAGGTGGTCCGGTGCGGGTGCGAGCGCTGACTGGTGTTACCGCGATTTCTGCCGGTAGCAGTCGCTCGATGGCCCTGCGCTCTGATGGTTCTCTGTACGCCTGGGGTTGGAACGGAAATGGGCAGTTGGGGGATGGCACCACCACTACCAGGTACACCCCGGTGCGGGTGTTGACCGGTGTCGCCGCGATTTCTGCCGGTATGAGTGGTCACTCGATGGCCCTGCGTGCTGATGGCTCCCTGTACGCCTGGGGCCAAAACACATCCGGGCAGTTGGGGGATGGTACTACCACTCCTAGGCACACTCCGGTGCGGGTGTTGACCGGTGTTACCGCGATTTCTGCCGGTAGCAGTCACTCGATGGCCCTGCGTGCTGATGGTTCCCTGTACGTCTGGGGCCAAAACATAGTCAGGCAGTTGGGGGATGGCACCACCACCAACAGGCACACTCCGGTGCGGGTGCTGACCGGTGTCACCGCGATTTCTGCCGGTAGCACACATTCGATGGCGTTGCGTGCTGATGGCTCCCTGTACACCTGGGGCCGCAACTTGCATGGGCAGTTGGGGAACGGTACCACCACTGACGGACGGGTTCCGGCGCGGGTGTTGACCGGTGTTACCGCGATCTATGCGGGCAACGCGCACTCGATGGCGTTGCGCGCGGATGGTTCTCTGTACACCTGGGGCCAAAACACACACGGACAGTTGGGGGATGGCACCACCACTACCAGGCACACCCCGGTGCGGGTGCTGACCGGCGTCGCCGCGATTTCTGCCAGCAGACATAACTCGATGGCGGTGTGCGTTAACGGTTACGTCTACACCTGGGGCGATAACAGACTAAGACAGTTGGGAATGTATGGCTTACTTGTTGATGGGCGATCTACCCCAGGTCGAGTGCTTGGCCACCTGAATCTAGGCAGCGCGCAGCCGACTCCGCCGCCAGCCACCCCCTCGCCAACGCCACCAGTCACTCCTGCTCCCTCTCCGACTTCAACGCCGCCCTCGCCGACGCCGCCGACGTCTACCTGGGAATGCCCTCGCACGGCGCGGTTCACGGATGTGCCGGCTGGTTCGCAGTTCCACTGCTACATCGAATGGCTTGCCGCGACGGGGATTACCACGGGTTGGGAAGATGGCACGTTCCGCCCGGGGGCAAACGTGGAGCGTCAGGCAATGGCCGCCTTCCTTTACCGCGGCCTGGCCGATTCGACGGACTTCACTACTCCGGGCGTGCCAACGTTTGCGGACAAGCCGGTGGTGGGTACGTTCTTCCGCAGCGTGGAATGGTTGGCTCAAAGCGGCATTACGACCGGCTGGAATATGGGTACGCACCTGGAGTTCCGCCCCGGTGCGCATGTGGAGCGTCAGGCGATGGCCGCATTCTTGTACCGCGCCGCCGGTTCTCCGGAATTCTCGGCCCCAACTACCGCTACATTCCGTGATGTGCCAGTTGGCGCGAACTTCTTCCGGGAAATCGAGTGGCTGTTCTCCACCGACATCACCACCGGCTGGAACTACGGCACATACCGCCTCTTCCGTCCGAGCGACAACGTGGAGCGTCAGGCGATGGCCGCGTTCTTGTATCGAGCATTCAACAATGACCACTTGGACGACGCTCACCTCAACCGGCCATAACCAGCCGCCACGTCATCCTGCGCGGAGCGACGAAGGAGCATAGTCGCAGGACCTAGACTCAAAAGGTTGAGGCGCTTTGGCAGTTGATGAGCAAGCAGGGTAGAGTAGTCAGGTTGTGTGATCGCTCCGGCGGCCCGCGGCGTCAGGCGCGCCCACTCGCTCTACTGACCGCCGTATGGCCCGGTCGCCATCTCACGGAGCGTCCCGCGCACAACAATTGTCATCGCGGGCAGCTTCAACCCGCCGACTACCGATACAGAAAAAGGTAACGAACAGTGCGTACGTTCACCCCGAAGCCCGGCGACATCCAGCGCGACTGGTATGTCATCGACGCTACCGACGTGGTGCTTGGCCGTCTGGCCACCCAGGTCGCCACCCTGCTGCGCGGCAAGCACAAGCCGACCTTCGCTCCGCATGTCGATGGCGGTGACTTTGTCGTCGTCATCAACGCCGACAAGGTCGCCGTATCCGGCAACAAGCGCGTCACGAAGATGGCCTACCGCCACTCCGGCTACCCCGGTGGCCTGCGCGCCATCCCCTATGGCGAACTGCTCGACAAGCACCCTGAGCGAGCCATCGAGAAGGCTGTTCGCGGCATGTTGCCGAAGAACCGCCTCGCCCGCCAGCAGATGACCAAGCTGCGGGTATACCGCGGTGAGGATCACCCGCACGCGGCACAGCAGCCCAAGCCGTTCGAGATCACCCAGGTGTCGCAGCAGGCATAGCGCCGCTGCGTAAGTAAAGGAAACACACGTGACAGAAACCGCTGTCGACACTATCGACACCGTAGACGCCGAGTTGGAAGAAACCCCCAGCTCTTACACGACTGAGACCGAGGCGCCCGTCGCCAACCGCGGCCAGTCCATCACCGCACCCGGCCAGGCTCTTGGCCGCCGCAAGGAGGCAATCGCCCGCGTCCGCCTGATCCCCGGCTCTGGCCAGTGGAAGATCAACGGTCGCACGCTAGAGGATTACTTCCCCAACAAGGTGCACCAACAGTTGGTGAACTCGCCACTAAAGCTGGTTGAGGTCGAAGGTCGCTTCGACGTCATCGCCCGCATCACCGGCGGCGGCTCGTCCGGTCAGGCTGGCGCCCTGCGCTTGGGCATCGCCCGCTGCCTGAACGTGATCGACCGCGAGGCGAATCGCCCGGCCTTGAAGAAGGCTGGCTTCCTGACGCGCGACGCCCGTGCCGTCGAGCGCAAGAAGGCTGGTCTGAAGAAGGCCCGCAAGGCTCCGCAGTACTCGAAGCGTTAAAAACCTGCTTCACTGGGCGGCCCCGTCGGAAAAATCCGGCGGGGCCGCTTGGCGTTCCCACCTCTCAAAGCGCACGGTAGACCCGCCCAATTTTGCACCATAGACACCCTCAGTTTTGCACGGTAGCAAGCATGAAAATTGCACGGTAGACACGATTATCTGCTATGGTCGCGATATGTCATACCAGCGTCGCATCATTGATGACCTGCTAGACGAGGTGTTTCCGCATCTCGCCGCCATCGCCCTCGAAGGAGCCAAAGGAGTCGGCAAAACCGCTACGGCAACGCAGCGATCACAGACAGTGCTAAACCTGGGTTTGCCGCAGGTTCGGGGGACGGTTGCAGGGAACCTCAGTCTGGTCACGCAACATGCTCCTCCGGTATTCATTGACGAGTGGCAGCTGGAGCCACCCATCTGGGATGTGGTACGTGCTGCGGTAGACGACGACCGGACGGGTGGGCGATTCCTGCTTGCCGGATCGGCGGGCGTCGCTCCGGGTGTGCGTATTCATTCAGGCGCGGGGCGAATCGTTCGGCTGATGATGCGGCCATTGTCGATTTCGGAGCGCGGCCTTTGCGAACCCGCTGTCTCGCTGGCGGCCTTGCTGCGTGGCGAGCAGCAGCGCATCTGGGGGCAAACGACCCTGACGGTATCGGACTATGTTGACGAAATTCTGGCTTCCGGGTTTCCAGGTATCAGGGAGATATCCGGGCGCGGTCGGGGAATCCAACTAGACAGTTATCTGGCTCGTATCGTTGATCGTGAACTGCCAGAAAATGGCATCGAGGTGCGACGGCCAGATGCGCTTAACCATTGGTTGCAGGCATATGGGGCGGCAACAGCAACCGACGCTGCCTACTCTAAAATCCTTGATGCAGCGACACCTGGCGAGAATAACAAGCCTCGACGCGCCACCGTGGACATCTACCGGGAACACTTGGCGCGAATCTTCGTTCTTGACCCGGTTCCTGCTTGGTCATCGGTGTTCGCACCGCTAAGTAATCTCGCAAAAGCACCCAAACACCATTTGGTAGACCCTGCGCTCGCTGCTCGCCTAGTGGGCACAGACAAGCGAGGATTGCTACTAGGAGAGGGAAGGCGGGTTGGCACATCGGCTGGTACCTGGCTTGGAGCGCTTTTTGAATCGCTGGTTACGCAGAGTGTGCGGGTTTATGCGGAAGCCGCAAATGCGCGAACAGGTCATTTACGCCGCCGTGATGGCTTGCGAGAGATCGACCTGATAGTCGAGGGGGAAGACAGAAACGTTGTTGCGATTGAGGTGAAGCTATCTGACACAGTTACCGATCTCGATGTTCGCCACCTCAACTGGCTACACCGCGAGATTGGTGAGCAATTGGTAGATCGAGTTGTCATTAACACTGGCAAGCAAGCGTATCGACGCACTGATGGGGTTGCCGTGATTCCACTCGCCTTGCTTGGACCATAAGACAAAAGCACACAGAAGACTGCCCTAGCTTGGCATCTCACCTGGCTGCGTGACTGAGATTTGATGAGCTTGGCCCTGATAGGGTCGTCACCGCAAGTGCCACAAGCACATGTTGTTGTGCTGTGCGCGAGCATGGGCACGGGCAGCGCTAGCCAGTCCTTCATTCCAGGTTAACCGCACACGCCCGTTACGGGAGCGGAACTGATTGGTTCGTGCAAACTCAGCTTGTTCCATGTCAGGCAACAATGCGGAAGAGATAGGCACACTCCACTGATTCGATGTCCGGGTGAGTGAGGTGAAACCGGCACGTAAGGCAGTGACCCGCACGGAGATGCGCCGGTTGTAGTCGGCGGTGGTCAGGGTGTAGGTGGCTCTCGAATCAAGTGTTCGAACGTTTGAGTGCCAAATCGGTCAGTGAGTCAGTTTAAGAGTCGCCGTAGCGGTGGCCTCAATGGGAAAACCGGTGTCCGTAGGCGTGGTGAACCAGGCCAACAGGGGTGGATGCGAGGTGGCGGTGAGCGTGAGCGTGACGGTGAACGCGTCGGTCTGTTCGGCGCGAAACACCTGCAGGTTTGTCAGCGTTCGCGCGGTGCTTGGGTAGGTAACCAGTTCCGCCTCGACCGCGAGGCGAACCTCGACATCCGGCAGTGGCGCATCGTCGAAGGGGGAAATTTCGGCAAGCACAGCAGTGGCGAGCAGATCAGCCAGATTATGCAGACGCTTGTGATCCAAATGAACGGTCGCCGCCGATGCGGTTACGGCCACCAGCAACAGGCCCAACACCGTCAGGCCCAGGGAAAGCAGCAGGATGCGGCCCCGCTCGGCCTCATAATCTGCGGAGGCAGACATCAGCGCACCTCGATGTATCGGTCTACGTGCGTGCGGGCCTGGGCGCTCACTGGAACTTCTAGGGGCAGCCAGTTCCGCGCCAGGGAGGCAATGAACGGCAACGGCACGCTTACCCGCACCGACGCCGTAACGATGGCGCCGGGGGTCAGGCACGGGCTGGCCGAACACTCGATTCGCAAACCACCACCCGGCAACACGTCTTCAATGTCGAAACCCTGATCTGCCAGCGCCACCGTCGCCGCTAGATACGCCCATGCCTCGACCTCCAATGAACTCGGCGCCGTAACTACTGCCCGCACCGCAGAGGAAGCTGCCGCCTCCACCGCGAACTGCGCGGCCTGGATACGACCGACGGCTAGCAGTAGGTACATCAGCGGAATGAGCAGCAGCAGCGCGGCGCCGATGAACTCCACCAATGCCGAACCGGATTCACCCGGCCGCTGCGCTCGATCCTGGCTCACGGCCCCTCCTTTAGTGCGTGCCCTGTCACGGTAATCACTCCGGAGGGGCCGAGCAGCCCCATCAACGGCAATGGAGCCGTTACCGTCACCGCCACCAACGGCAGTCCATCGAACACCATCGTCTCGGCACTCACATCGGCGGCGAAGCGTTTCGGCAGCGTCGCCGTGATTAGCTCCTGCGTCCAGGCCAGGCCATCCTGCGGCTCGCGGTCGGCCCGAGCCGCCACTCGCGCCCCCTCGCCCGCCGCATCGATCAGCAGCGTGCGAACGTGTTGAGCAAGCGCCACCTGCACCACCGCGCCAAACAGCAGCACAACCAGGGTAGAAACCAGCGCGAACTCCGCCACGGCGGCCCCGCGTTCGGCCCGAATCATCTTCCCGTGACGGATTCGATGGCCTGGCGAAAGGCGTCCTCCAGGATCGGTCCGGCAATAGCCCATAACGCGATCACCAACCCGGCGGTCATCAATGTGATTAGCACCCAGCCGGGTACATCGCCGCGTTCGTTGTCCAGATTGTGTCTCATGATTCCTCCTTTTTCTGGTGTGGATGGTCAAAAGCCGATGGTCAGAGTGGATAGCGAGGGGAATATCGCAAAGATGACGGTGACGGGCAGCACCAGGAAGATGACGGGAACGAGCATGGTGACCTCCTTGCGCCCGCCAGCATCTAGGAGGGCGCGGCGGGCGGCTTCGCGGACGTCGGCGGCCTGCGCCCGCAACACCTCGGCCAGCGGGGTGCCCCGCTCCAGGGCGACCGTGATCCCGGCGATGAAGCGCGTGATGGGAGCCAGCTCAACGCGCGCGGCCAGCGCGGCCAGCGCATGTTCCAGGCGTCTCCCGGAGTGGACATCGCCCAAGACTCGACCAATCTCGGCGGCGAGATCGCCGTTCACGGTGGCGGCCACCCGGCCAAGCGCGGCGGCGGGCGGCTCCCCGGCGGTGACCGCTAGGGCAAGCAATTCGGCAATGGTGGGGAACTCGGCCAGCATCCGGGCCTCGCGGGCCTTGATCTGCCGGGAGAGCGCCTGGCCGCTGGCGCAGAACCCGCTCACCGCGCCGCCAACCACCAATAGGGCCAGGTGGGAAAACCCCAGGTCGCCGGTCAGGCGGGCAAACAGTGCCAAACCAAGGCCGACGGTCAGTCCGCCTCCGGTCCAGGTGAGCTGTTGAGCGCGATACGCCTCCGGCCCCTCAATGCGTCCCGCCCGCTCCAGGCGGCGACGAAGCTGTTCTCGGGGCGATCCGACACGCTCCACCCAGGCGGCGAGGGCGGCCAACCAGGGTTCGACAAATGTTGCTAAGGAGCGCGGCAGCACTAACAGGCCGCAGGAGGCATCGCGCGGCAGCAGGGCGGCAGCTAGGCGTTCGACAAGCGTGATGCGTCGCCGCCGCGTCCCGGCGGCGACCAGCAGCAGGCCACACCCCGCCGCCAATCCGAGAGCGGCGCCGAGCCAGGAGAAGCCGAAGGTCATTTCGCACCTCGCAGCACGTGACGCTCCTCGGGCAGCCGACCGATCCGCATCATCAACCGATATGCGATCACCGAACACATGGCGCCACCTACTAGCAGCACGACGCCGACACCAGAGTTGTAGGCGCGCGCGGTTTCGGGACGAGTTGAAAGCAAGGCAAGCACCAGCCAGGGGGCGGCCACGGCCAGTCGCGCGCCGGTGATGGCGCCGCTCTGTTTGGCCTCGATCTCGCCGCGCGTGCGAGCATCCTCGCGCAGAAAGCTCGACAGAGTGCGCAGCAGCCGCCCCAGATCGCAGCCGCCCACCTCTCTGGTCAGACGCAACGTCTCGATGATGCGGTCGGCCACCGGGTCGGCCAGGGCCTCACCCAACAGATTCAGGCAATCACCGAACCGACCCGTCGCCCGATAATCGGCGGCGAACCGGGCAAAGGGGGCGCGCAGTTCCATCGGCCCCCGCTCACCTAGGGCGCCAACTGCCTCCGGCAGCGACAGGCCCGCCCGCACCCCGGAGGCCAGGTGATCTACCACATCGGGCCAGGCGGAACGCAGCGCTCGCCGCCGAGCGCGGACGCGGGCGGCCACCGCGACCCGTGGCGTGGCCCCGGCCATCGCGGCAAAACACAGGGCGATGGGTATGGAGCGGCCAATGCCGAAGGTGAGCAGCAAACTAATGCCCCCAGCGCCTAGTGATGCTCCGAGAAAGGTTGCAGGTGACATCTGCCCTAGCCCAGCCGCGGCAAGGAGGTCGGCGACGCTAGAGGCACGAGGTTGATGCGCGCCGGGGGTGGGCACCCAGCACGCCCACCAGATGCAGAACAGGCCCAACCCGGCCACCAACCCAGCCAGCACGCCCACCCTACTCACCCCCCTCCGGCTAGCAGCGAGCGAATGTCGATGCCCGCCGCCGCGAAGCGTTCCGGGCTACCCGGATAGCCGCCACCCCGCACCAGGTAACCAGCATGTCCGAGGCGAAACAGCTCGGCCAGCTCGATGCGACCCTCTTCTACGCGCCCGGTGACGGCGACGATCTCGGCAACCCGCCGCGCTCCGGTCACCAGGTGACGCAAGTGGACGACAACATCGATGGCGGCGGCAACGGTGGGCACCACGAACGCGCTGGTGACATTCTCCCCGGCCAGCAGCGGCAGCACGCAGAGCTTGGTGATGGCCTCACGGGCCGTGTTGGCATGAATGGTGCACATGCCAGGCACGCCAGAGTTGAGCGCGATCAGCAGGTCGAGGCTCTCGGCCTCACGCACCTCGCCGACCACGATCCGGTCGGGCCGCATCCGCAGGGCCTCCTTAACCAGACGACGCAGGGGAATCTCGCCGGTGCCCTCCAAGGAGGGTTGGCGACACTGCATGGCCACCAGATCGCGCACCTCAAGCCGCAGTTCGAAAACCTCCTCGGCGGTGATAACCCGCTGACCGGCCGGGATCGATCCGGCCAGGGCGTTGAGCAGAGTTGTCTTACCCGCCTGTGTGGCCCCGGCCACCAGGATGTTCAGCCCGGCACGCACGGCCGCATCGAGGAAGGCCGCCGCCTGGGCGGAAAGTGAGCCGAGCCGGACCAGGTGGTCTAGGCGGGAGGCGCTAACCACATGCTTGCGGATGTTCACGGCCAGATGTGTGCGGGTCACATCGGGAATCACGACGTGTAGGCGCGAGCCGTCAGGAAGGGCGGCATCGACGAAGGGAGAGCTGAGGTCGAGACGACGTCCGCTTGACTTCAACATGCGCTCAACCAGGTCGCGAACCTGTTCGGTGGTGAGGATGGTGGTGGTTAGCTCGGCGAGGCCAAAACGCTCCACGAATACCTGGGCAGGGGAGTTCAGCCAGATTTCGGTTACCTCGGGGTCGTCCAGGTACTGCTGAAGGGGGCCAAAACCGGCTAGAGAGTCGGTGAGTCGGCGGGCGGCCACAGTCGCATCGGTCACGGCTGGCACCAGGCCACGGGCGGCGCGATCCGCATAGTCATCAAGGACATCTGTGACCAAACGGTCGAACTCGGCTCGTTCGGCCATCGGATCGATGCCGCGTTGCCGTACCAGCTCGCGCACCTCGCGTCCGAGAATCTGCGCGGCTTCCCGCTGCTGCTCGATGGCGATCATGGCGGCCTCCGATGGCTCGGCGTTCCATCGACTTAACCACCCCTAGACACTCCTGACTACCCCCTGTCCACGATGTGAGACAACCCCGGGCAGGGGTACGAGTAAGCCCCCGGCCTTGTCGGCCGGGGGCTGTACCCTCGAAGGTTCAGGGAGCCAACCAGGCTCCCCAGACAGAAGGGAGGCTGCGATGTCAGTAATCCAAGTCATCGCGGTTCTGGTTACCCTTCCCGGCGCGGAACTCGTGCTAGCCGAATGGCTGGCCCGAGTAACTCGCCGCTAGGGAACCAGCCGGGCGGCTGTAGAGGCAGCCGCCCGGTCACCCTTCAATACATCATAGTGCCCCAGACCAGATGAGGGGTGCGCTCACTTTGGTTAAGCGGCCAGGTAGCCTTGGGGCGTGGCTTCTATGGACTTCTCGGCTGAAATCGGCGCGTTGCGCTCTACCCTCGATTCCATCGCGGCGGTGAGCGACCCGAAGGTGCTGACGGCCAAGATCGCCGAACTCACCGAGCAGGCCCTAGCCCCGGATCTGTGGAACGACCCAGAATCCGCGCAGAAAATAACCTCTGCGCTCTCCGCCACTCAGGCCGAACTGGGCCGGGTAGCAGAGCTTGGCTCCCGCATCGACGATGTGGAAACTCTCGTTGACCTCGGCGTCGAGATGCAAGATGAGGATTCGCTGGCCGAGGCGGAGGCCGAGGTGACAGCAATTCGTAAGGATCTCGACGTCTTAGAGGTGCGCACCCTGCTGGCCGGGGAATACGACGCCCGCGAGGCCGTGGTTACCATTCGGGCCGGGGCCGGGGGCATCGATGCCGCTGACTTCGCCGAGATGCTGTTGCGCATGTACCTGCGTTGGGCCGAACGACACGGCTACCCGACCCGCGTGATGGACACCTCGTATGCGGAGGAGGCGGGCCTGAAGTCCGCAACTTTCGAAGTGAACGCCCCCTACGCTTTCGGAAATCTTTCGGTGGAAGCCGGCACACATCGACTGGTGCGGATCTCACCTTTCGACAACCAGGGCCGCCGCCAAACGTCATTCGCGGCGGTCGAGGTGGTGCCGCTGATCGAACAGACCGACCACATCGAAATTCCCGAAAGTGAGATCAAGGTAGACGTGTTCCGCTCGTCTGGGCCGGGCGGGCAGTCGGTGAACACCACCGACTCGGCCGTGCGTATGACGCACATTCCCACGGGCATCGTCGTCTCCATGCAAAACGAAAAGTCGCAAATTCAAAACCGGGCGGCGGCGCTGCGGGTACTCCAGTCGAGGCTGCTGCTGGTGCGGCAGCAGCAGGAGGCTGCCACTCGCAAGGAACTGGCTGGCGATATCAAGGCATCCTGGGGCGATCAGATGCGCTCCTACGTGTTACAGCCGTACCAGATGGTCAAAGACTTGCGCACGGAACACGAATCCGGCAATACCGCCGCCGTGTTCGATGGCGCTATCGACGACTTCATCGAGGCGGGTATTCGGTGGCGACGGTCCAGCCAGCGCAGCGAGTGACCATGACGCAGGTGGCTTAAGTAGGTTCCATCGCTTCGGGAGGCACAGGTTCGCGATTGCACGGAGAACTGGCTGCATGTGATCGCCTCCGGCGTGCCTTCGCCCACGGCGACGCCTAGCCGTGGCAGGGTCGAAGCGAAACTTGTTCGTTCAACGGCTGAGGGGTTCGCTACGTGATTAGATTCGAGAACGTGTCCAAGGTGTACGCACGGGGCGCGCGTCCCGCTCTTGACCGGGTCGATGTTGAGGTTCTGCGCGGTGAGTTCGTGTTTCTCGTGGGTGCCTCCGGCTCTGGGAAGTCCACCTTCCTGCGTCTGGCGTTGCGCGAGGAACGACCAACTCGGGGAAAGGTCTACATCGCCGGTCGCGACCTGTCCAGGCTCGCCAACTGGAAGGTGCCATCACTGCGCCGCAACATTGGCATGGTTTTTCAAGACTTTCGACTGCTGCCGAACAAGACGGTGTATGAGAACGTCGCCTTCGCCCTAGAGGTGATCGGCAAGCGTCGCCGCCAGATCAAGACGACCGTGCCCGAGGTGCTGGACCTGGTGGGCCTAGCTGGCACCGAGAAGCGTCGCCCGCATGAACTTTCGGGCGGGGAACAGCAGCGCGTGGCGATTGCGCGTGCCTTCGTGAACCGGCCGGGCCTGCTGCTATGCGACGAACCCACCGGGAACTTAGATCCCACCACATCCCTTGAAATCATGCGGCTGCTGGAACAGATCAACCAAACCGGTACCACCGTGGTGATGGCTACCCACGACCGCGGCATCGTCGATGAAATGCGTAAACGTGTGGTCGCCCTGGCCGGGGGCAAGGTGATGCGCGATGAGGTCGGTGGCGCCTATGTGGAACTGAGTCCAGAACCTGACCGGAGAGGGAGCGAACCAGTCGTCGAGCCGCTGGCGAGACGAAGGGCATCGGCATTACCGAATCCAGTAGTTGAACCTAAGGTCGCGCCCGAGATACCCCCGACGGTACCGGCGCGCACCGCTACCGGATCGACGCCCCGGCCAACACGAGCCGAGTTGCGGGCGGCCACCGCCCCTACCGCAATCGTCATCCCACCTGAGCGGGTCACCTCTGGGGCGATTGACGAGCCGCAAGAGCCGACCGCATCAGAGTCCGCCATCGATCATTCCCCCTCCACCGGCTGTCAATACGCGGCCCCCGTGCCCTTCGAGGCGACTCCTCGCGGCCCGGAGGAAAACACCGGCCCCTTAGAGGCATCCGTCGAAAACAAGGAGGCGCAACTATGAGACTTCAGTTCGTGATACTCGAAGTATTTCGGGGTTTACGCCGAAACCTTTCGATGGTGGTTGCGGTGGTGCTGGTTACTTTCGTTTCCTTGGCCTTTGTTGGCGCCGCCGCGTTGCTCCAGATGCAGATTGGGTTGCTGCAAAGAGATCTAAGCGACCAGGTTGAGGTGACGGTGTTCCTGTGCCCGGAAGTAGGGTCGGTGGAGGCCAACTGTGCCATCGGTATGGCGACAGACGAGCAGATCGACGCGCTACGGCAGGTGATCGAGACCGAGCTGGCCGAGCAGGTGACCGAAATCGTCTTCATAACCAAGGAAGAGCGGTTCGTCACTTTCCTAGAGAACAACCCGGACGGCCTCTGGAATGGCATACCCCTGGCAGCCGACGACATGCAGGCATCGTTCCACCTGAGCTTGGTTGATGCCGCCGCGCTTGAGGTGGTGGGCGATGTACTCACCGGCCGGGAAGGGGTCGAAGAGGTGATGGATATGCGGGATGTCATAAACCCGCTGGTCACCGCGCTAAACAGGTTTTCCATCCTAGCCGTTGGCCTAGCCGCGCTGATGCTGCTGACGGCGGCGCTACTGATTACCACCACAATCCGGCTCTCGGCGGTCTCTCGCCGCAAGGAAACCTCCATCATGCGCCTGGTCGGTGCGCCCACTACGTTTGTGCAGCTGCCATTCTTGCTGGAGGGAGCCATCGCCGCGCTGATCGGATCGGCGTTTGCCATCGGCGGGTTGTGGTTGGGGGTACGCTATCTAATCACCGATTGGCTAGAACAGTCCGTGGGTTGGGTTTCGCTGGTCTCGACAGACGATGTCTGGCGGATCGCCCCGCTGTTGGTGGGCATCGCGCTGGTGCTGGCCATAGTGTCATCGGTGGCGACGCTGAACAAATACACGAAGGTTTGAGCCATGTGTTTCCTGTGTACGACCAGAACCGGAGTAACCCGGAGGGTGGTGGCCTCCGTGGTGGCGTCCACGCTTGGCTTGGGCCTGCCGACCACCGCGTCCGTTGAGGATCTTGAGGCGCAGCTCGCAGAGGCGAGACTGGAGGAGGCGGCGCTGCAAGTGGAGCGCGTCCGCTTGCAGGAGGAGCTGGATGAGACATCGACCAGGCTGGATGTGGCCACCATCGAGCTGATCGAGGTGCAAGCTAAGTTGCCGGTGGCGCAGGCCGAACTGGAAATCGCCGAGGCTGACCTAGCCGACGCGCAGGCAGAGGCCGATTATCTGGCCGAGCGGTTGGTGGATGCCACAGGACAGGAAGTTCAGGTTTCTAAGGAGATTGAGGCCACCGCCGAGGAGGTTACCGCCGCGCGGGCAGACGTGGTGGGTATGGCCAGGGCGGCGCAACGACGTCCAGGCGATCTCAATCCGCTGGGGATGATCGCCGAGGCACGATCGGCGCAAGAGCTAATGGCCAACCACGCGGCGAACTCGTCAGCCAGCCGAGCGCGCACCCGCACTCTCACCCAGTTGCAGAACACGCAGGCAATGGCCGTCAACCAGCGCGACCGCCTAGAGGCCGTGCAGGAAACCATCGCCCAGCTGCACGCGGCAGCGGAAGAGAACGTGCAGCGCGCCGCCGCTGCCGAACGTGTGGCCATCGATCATCGCAACGATGTCCGGGCGCTGATTAACACGCACCAGACGCTAACCAATGAAATCCTGGCCGAGCAGGCGCAGCTGGAACTCACCATGACCGAGCTTGACGAAGCGTATGCGCAGACGCAGCAGGAAGTTGCCGCGCTGGTGGGTCAACGCGACGCGGCGATTGAGGAGCGTCGGCGACAAGAAGAGGAGCGCCGGCGGCAGGAGGAGGAGCGTCTCCGCCAAGAGCGAGAGCAACAACAGCAACAGAGCAACAGTTCTGAGAGCAACACAACCTCATCGGCTCAGCCCCCGCCCGCGACCGGGAACTTTCTCGGCTGGCCGGTGGCGAACCCGCATGTGACCAGCCACTTTGGGATGCGTTGGCATCCGGTGTTCGGGGGGATGCGAATGCATAACGGCACGGACTTCCGGGCGCCCTGCGGCACGCCAATCTTTGCCTCCCAATCGGGCTATGTGGTGACGTCGGCCTACAACTGGCACAACGGCCACCATATCGTCATCGACCACGGGCAAAGCGGCGGGCAGAACATCTCCACGCTGTACTCCAAGATGCAATCGCGATCCGTGAGTGTCGGACAGTGGGTAGAGCAGGGGCAGGTGATCGCCCATTCCGGGATGACGGGCATCTCCACCGGCTGCCACCTGCACTTCGAGGTATTCGTGGGCGGCTCCCGCGTTAACCCGCTGAGCCGCTTGCCCGGATAAATCGCCTGACGCCACGACAGATGCCAGCTACCCTTGACCGGTTAGTGCTCAATCGGAGGAGACCGTGATGGCCAAGGGCGCACCCAAGCAGGTGCCGGAGGCTTGGCGTACCCAATCCAAGCCGAAGGTGGCCGCCCCCACCTTGCAGGTGGTAGCGAACAACAAGAAGGCCCGGCACGACTACGTGATCGAGGATGTCTTTGAGGCAGGCATCGTACTCACCGGTACGGAGGTCAAGGCGCTGCGCATGGGGCGAGCATCGCTTACCGAGGCATTCGTACTGATCGACCCCAGCGGCGAGGCATGGCTAGAACGGGCCAACATCCCGGCGTACTTTAACGGCACCTGGACCAACCATGCACCGCTGCGCAAACGCAAGCTACTGCTGCACAAGGCGGAGATCATCCGACTGGGGCACAAGGTGCAGGCAAAGGGGCACACCATCATTCCGTTGCGCCTGTATTTCCTAGACGGGCGGGCCAAGGTGGAGATCGCGCTGGCTCGGGGCAAGAAGGAATACGACAAGCGTCACACCCTGCGCGAGCAGCAAGACAACCGTGAGGCTCAACGGGCCATGCGGCACCGCACCATGCTCGGCTGATGTCGGCAACAGATTCGCTATGGCCCAGTATTGACGGTTGGTCGCGCCTAAGCCTGGGTTTTGCCAGTCGCTTCGCTCCCGCAAAATGATGGGTTCGGGAGTGTAGGCTCGGGGCCGCTAGCTGCCTCGCCTCAAGGAGACCCGTAATGCCTATCGATCTCACCGCCCTGGGATACGAACGCCAAGGAACATCGCGGCTCTGGGCTAAGCCCAAGGCCGAGGCATTCGGGTATAACGACGGTGATGAATTCGAGGAGTGGGTGGCCGGGGCGATCCGTGAGGCGGCGGACGTATCCACCCAGTCCACCGAGTTGGAAACCTATGTGCGTGATTGGCCTTCGCTGTACCATCTGAGCCGCCGCCGCGCCAACCTGCTGCGACCCATCTTGGACACCATCGCAGGTCCGGTGCTGGAGGTTGGTCCTGGCATGGGGGCGATTACTCGCACGCTTGGTGAGGCGGGCCTGGAGGTTATCTCAATCGAGGGTTCCCCGCGCCGGGCGGCCATCTGCGCTGACCGCTGCCGCGACCTGGAAAACGTGCAGGTGGTGGCCGATACCATCCAGAACTTCGGACACCCCCAGCAGTTCCAGACGGTACTCGTGTGTGGGGTGCTGGAATACGCGCGCAGCCTCGGCTTTCCCACCGATGGCCGCGATCCCGAAGACATCATGCTCACCCACCTGGCGGGCCTGCTCGCTCCCGGTGGCCAGCTAATCATCGCCATCGAGAACCAGGTTGGCCTCAAATACTTTGCCGGTTACCCCGAGGATCACCTCGGGCGACGTAACGCCGGCATCGAGGACCGCTACGGCCCGCACACGCCGGTCACCTTCGGGCGGCGAGAGCTGGGGGAACGCCTAAGCGCGGCTGGCCTTGCACACCACCTCTGGTATTACCCGCTGCCCGACTACAAGCTACCCATCGCCGTACTCGCCGACGCGGCGCTGCATCATGATGGTTTTGATCCGACGCCCATCTTGAGCGGTGCGGATAGTTGCGACTTCCAAAAGCCGCAGGTCACCACGTTTGAGCTGTCGCGCGCGTGGGGGCCGGTGGCCCGCAACGGATTGGCAGGCGAGCTATCGAACTCGTTCCTGGTGCGCGCCACCCGCGAGCCACAGCAGGAACAACCCGAGCTGGCCTGGTACTTCGGCGGTAACCTACGCAGCCCGGATTACGTGGTCACCACCCGATTCCTGCCCACCGATAACGGCATCATGGTGCACCGAGATCGACTCAACCCCGATGCGTCCGCAACCAACGGGCCGGTGACGATGGTGGCGGCCGATGAGTCATACACATCCGGCCCGCTATGGAGCGCCCGGCTCGCCGAGATTGTCTCGCGCGATGGCTGGTCGGTCGTCGAAATTACGGCGTGGTTTGACCGGTGGCGCACCGCCTTGTTTGAGTTCGCGGGTGTCGCCGACACCGGTGATGGGGCGAGCGTGCTGCCCGGAAACTGTCTCGATGCGTTGCCGCGCAACCTCATCCTCACCGATGAGCGAGCCGTGTTCTTCGATCTGGAATGGGCCTGGAACGAACCGCTCACCTGGGAGTTCGTGGCTTTCCGTTGCCTGCGTAACTCGCTGGAATCCCTGGGGCCGGTGGCTCCCTCGGCGGACGCGAACAGATCGGTCGGCGAGTTGCTGCAAGCCGTCGCGCAGAGCCACGGATTCTGTTGGGACGACGAACGCATTCAACAGTTATGGACGCAGGATTGGGTGTTCGTGGGGATCGCCACCGGTCGGGCCGCCCCAGACATCACGGCAAAGGCCGATCTGGCCGCGCGCCTGACCCCAGCCGCGAACCTGGATAACGCTCTAGCCGGGGCAAAGGCGGTAAACGCCACCATTGCCACCCTGCAAGGTGACGTGGGCACGCTGCTCGGCGAGATCGAGAATCTGCGCGCCGGGGTGGCCGACC
>WQZL01000023.1 GCA_009780755.1 Promicromonosporaceae bacterium
AAGAGGCGGGGGGGGGGGGGGGGGAGGGGGGAGTATAAGTAGCTTATGCGTAACTTACACATACCCTTCGTCAACCGCTCACATACTCGCTCTCGTCTGGCTGGCACCGCTGCCGCCCTGGCGATCCTCCTAGCTCTCCCACTGGGTCCGGCGGCGTTCGCCGACGAACCCGCTGCGGAGGTTGATTCGTATGAGGTGGGCATCGAACCCGCCTTCGACCTCCTGGCAAGCGGCGAGGTTGGTGGCCCAGGTGGCGCCCCCTGGCGCTTACACAGCAATGGAATGCTGCTCATCGACAGCGGCACCATCGACTGGTCAGCACCATATGGTGAACCGTGGTGGGGTACGTGGGCAAGCCCGTGGGAGGGCATTTACGTAGATGGGCTACCGCTAAGGTGGCACGTGAGGACGGTTGCCCTTACCGGGCCAATTATTGCGGGTGATCTGGACGGACTGTTCGCTGGTATGTTTACGACGGTTTACGGGGTGCATCATCTGGATACTTCTAATACAACAAGTATGAGGGGAACGTTTTCTGGCGTGCGCGGTTCCCTGGACCTGTCGGGACTCGATACGAGCAACGTTACCGATATGAGCGGTATGTTCTCTGGAATGTCTGCGTCGGACGAGAGCAGCGGGTTGAGCCTAAACTTGTCGGGTTGGGACACCAGCAATGTCACCGATATGAGCGGCATGTTCTCTGGGATGTCAGGATTGGAATGGTTGGACCTAAACTTGTCGGGTTGGGACACCGGCAATGTCACCGACATGCACGGCATGTTTTCTGGTCTGCCGACTGGTGTGTGGGGCGTGTGGGAGGTATCAAGTTGGGACACCAGCAACGTAACCGACATGGGTGGAATGTTCTCTAACGCGACGTTGCCGTGGGATGTTGATATGTCGGGTTGGGATACCAGCAGTGTAACCAATATGAGCGGCATGTTTTCTGACGCGTCATTGCCGTGGGACTTTGATGTGTCGGATTGGGATACCAGTAATGTAACCAATATGAGCAGCATGTTTTTTGGCGCGACGTTGCCGTGGGATCTTGATGTATCGAGCTGGGACACCGGCAACGTAACCAACATGGGCGGTATGTTCTCTAGTGTGTTCCATCTTATGAGCCTAGACTTGTCGGAGTGGGACACGCGCGGTGTATCTGACATGTGGAACATGTTTGAAAGAATGTATTCGTTGACCTCTTTGGTGCTCGGAAGATACTTCGAGCTTCCAACGTGGAGTCGGAATGACACGGGTCTGCCGATTTTCAGCGGGTACCGGTGGGTAAACGAAACAAACCCAGCTGTTACGGATACGTTTACCTCTAGGGAGTTGATGGCCAACTTCGACGGCGCCACGATGTATGGAACCTGGACGCGACAGCCGGGGCCGACGGTTACCGCACCACGATGGATTCCTAATGTAACTGGTTGGGTCGGGGTCACATTCGCTGATTGGCAGGTGTTCGAGGCACCGCTAGTGGGTGGTAGCACTGCCGGTGTGGTGACCTCGATTTCCGGCCTGCCTACTGGCATCGTGTTTGACCCGGTCACGTTTACCTTCTCGGGGACTCCGGTTGCGGAGGGTTCTTACGAGGTAACGGTTACGTTTACTCTTGATGGCGCCTATGACCCGGCGGTTTCTGATTCGGCAACCTTCCGGTGGACGATTGCCCTACCATCAGGGGTTGAGCACTCGATCACGGTTGACGCTTGGGGCGGCACGGCTTCGTCCTCCGTATCGGAAGCATCGGCGGGCACGCTGGTTACGCTGACGGCAGTACCCGATGAATGGCACCGGTTCGCTGACTGGAGCATTTGGAGCCTCTGCGGCAGTAATGTGGTTTGGGCTGCCGGTTCGTCGGCTACGTCTAACCCGGCAACATTTGTAATGCCAGATTCCTCGGTATCGATAAGCTCACATTTCAGCTGGATTCACTTACATTGGATCTCGCTTTGGCAAGCGCCCGGCGGCTCGGCTTCGGTTTCTGTGTATGAAGCGGAGGCGGGGATGCCGGTGACATTGACGGCGACGCCTGATGAGGGGTATCGCTTTGCGAATTGGTACTTTAGCGGCTGGTGGGACGTAACGTGGGTGGATGGTTCGTGGCTGGGGTCTAACCCGGCGACGTTCTATATGCCGCATCAATCGGTGTGGGTGGCTCCGGTATTCGAGCCGACTCCGGCGCCGGTGGAGTACCTGATTACGGTTGATACCGTAGCTGGTGGTGCGGCTATGGCCTCCGCGCCCAGAGCGCCGGAAGGGGCATCGGTGAGGCTGCTGGCATTGCCTGGAGCTGGTCAGCGATTCGTGAGTTGGGATGTGCCAGGTGTGACGTGGGCGGATGGCTCGTCGGCTATGAGTAATCCGGCGACGTTTGTGATGCCGGATGGCCCGGTGACGGTGACGCCAGAGTTTGCAGTGGCCCCGGTGCCGGTGGCGCATCCGGTCACGGTGAACGCTGCGGCTGGTGGTGCGGCTTTGGCTTCTCCCGACAGTGCGGCTGAGGGTGCGTCCGTGACGCTGCTGGCTTTGCCTGGAGTCAATCAGCGTTTCGTGCGGTGGAATGTGTCGGGTGTGGTTTGGGCGGCTGGTTCGTCGGCTACGTCTAACCCGGCAACATTTGTGATGCCGAACGCCCCGGTGACGGTGACGCCGGAGTTTGTGGCGACCCCGATAGGGTCACCTTCGCCTACTCCTCCGCCAACGCCTGGTGTCCCTTCGCCGCCGCCCGCTACGCCTGGGACCCCTGCCCCTACTCCGTCGCCGACGCCGCCGGTTTCGGAGTGGGCGTGTCCGACTACGGCGAGCTTCTCCGATGTTGCGGTTCGTTCGCAGTTCCACTGCTACGTTGAATGGCTAGCGGCCACGGAGATCACCACTGGTTGGCCTGATGGCACGTTCCGTCCGGGCGCGAATGTGGAGCGTCAGGCGATGGCGGCGTTCTTGTACCGGGGGCTGGCTGATTCTGCGGCGTTTACAACACCACAGCGGGCGCAGTTCTCAGATAAGCCGACAAATGGTCAGTTCTTCCGTCAGGTTGAATGGCTGGCCGGGACTGGGATTACTACGGGTTGGCCGGATGGGACATTCCGTCCGGGCAATTCGGTAGAGCGTCAAGCAATGGCTGCGTTCTTGTTCCGGGCTGCCGGCAGCCCGTCGTTTACTCCGCCAGCGACGCCGACGTTCTCGGATGTGCCTCGTACCTCGCAGTTCTTCTTGGAGATTGAGTGGTTGTACTCCACGGGTATCACTACCGGTTTTGCTGATGGCACGTTCCGTCCAGGCGCCAATGTAGAACGTCAAGCGATGGCCGCGTTCCTATACCGGGCCTTTGATGGTGGACATCTGGATGACGCAAACCTGAACCGCCCATAGCCGCCGATCACCGCGTCATCCTGCGCGGAGCGACGAAGGAGCGTAGTCGCAGAACCCAGGCTCAGAGGGTAACCCTCTAGCCTGGGTTCTGCGACTCGCTGGCGGTTGGTGGCTTCGACACGTCGGGCCTGGCGGCCCTCCTACTCAACCACCCGATTTGCCCTAGGGGTGGTTGAGTAGGCCGACGAAGGAGGCCGTGTCGAAACCACCACCGCTTCAGTTTCGGTGGTTTCAAACACGCTCGTACCTCGCTACTCAACCACCGAGTTAGGGCGACCAAAATACGCGCATGGTTGTCATCCATTTGGGGGACACTCTATTCAACCGTTCGCGTCCTGCTTTGAGAGCATGTGGGAGGGTAATCTTTTCCCTCATGTTCACTAAACATGGGCCATCGGCCGGACAACCACCCGTATATTCCCGCTGGGCAAGAGCGACTTCTCGGCGTGTGGCGTCGGCGGCGACACTCGCATTGGCGCTCTCGCTAGCACCGGTTGCCGTGGCCGGAGCGCAACCATCAACAGAACCTACGGCTCCGCTCTCTACCCCAAGCTTCACCGATGTGCCTACCACCAACCAATTCCACGGCTACATCACCTGGATGGCTGAGACCGGTATCACTACTGGCTACCCAGACAACACCTTCCGTCCGACAAACCCGGTATCTCGACAGGCTCTAGCTGCGTTCTTGTACCGGGCGATCACCGAACAGGACTCCGACTTCGAGACTCCTCCCTCGGCAAGCTTTGTCGATAAGCCGGTAACGGGTTCCTTCTTCCGCGAGGTCGAATGGCTAGCCACCACCGGCATCACCACCGGCTGGCCCGACAACACCTTCCGCCCCGGCTACAACGTAGAACGCCAAGCTATGGCTGCATTCCTATTCCGGGCCGCAGGCTGCCCAGCTACCACCTTGCCCTCTTCCGCAACATTTGTAGACGTCCCGGCCAGCCACACCTTCTTCCGGGAAATCGAGTGGATGGCCTCAACCGGCGTATCCACTGGCTGGATCGTCGGTAGCCAGGCAGAGTTCCGCCCGGGGGCACAGATCGAACGGCAGGCTATGGCCGCATTCATGCACCGCGCCAACGCCCAAGGGCTACTCCACCCCGGAACAAACAACTGTCCCGGACAACAAACACCCGACCCCACCCCACCTAGTGTCGCGGCTGGAGCCACGGTGATTTCGGCAGGTGCCGAACACTCCCTGGTTCTGCGCACAGACGGCTCCCTGTATGCCTGGGGCAATAATCACAGCGGACGCCTGGGAGATGGCACCGTCAGTTCGCGGCGTACCCCGGTACGGGTACTGGACAACGTCGCTTCTGTCGCCGCAGGTGGCGAACACTCCCTGGCACTGCGCACGAACGGCTCCCTTTACGCCTGGGGTCACGGGTTCTGGGGGCAACTGGGCGACGGCACCAACGTCAGCCGACGCTCCCCAGTGCCGGTGCTGACCGATGTTACCGCGATCTCGGCGGGCAGATTCCACTCGCTGGCCTTGCGCGCGGACGGCTCCCTCTACGCCTGGGGACGCAACCACTTTGGGCAGCTAGGCGATGGCACAACCACCGACCGGTTCACCCCGGTACGGGTACTTACCGGCGTCACCGCGATTTCCGCAGGCGAGATACATTCCTTGGCGATCCGCACGGATGGCTCCTTATATGCCTGGGGCCGCAACATCGGCGGGCAGCTGGGCGATGGCACAACCACCGACCGGCTCACCCCCGTACCGGTACTTACCGGCGTTACCACGGTCTCCGCAGGCGGGGCGCGTTCCCTGGCGGTACGCACGGACGGCTCCCTCTACAGCTGGGGATTCAACGGGAACGGAGGAGTAGGTGATGGCACCAATGTCAACCGGCACACCCCGGTGCGGATACTAACCGGTGTCACGGCAGTTTCCGCCGGCTCTGCGCATTCGTTGGCTTTGCGAACCGATGGCACCGTCTATGCCTGGGGATATGGCCGATACGGGCGGATAGGAGACGGCGCGGTCAGTACGCGACCCCTCCCGGTGCGGGTGCAACTGACTAATGTCACCGCGATTTCCGCAGGTGGGCGGCACTCGCTGGCGGTGCGCGCCGACGGCTCCCTATACACCTGGGGACACAGGTCAACCGGCCCGCTGCTAGGCGGCGGCAGCCTCTCGCAACCCACTCCCGTGCGGCTGCTAACCAACGTCGCTTCACCCACCGGCTAACACCTTCGATTGTGCTTCCTGGCGATTTTCCGTAAATCGCCAGGAAGCACAGTCATTTCTGGTAACGGGGGCCAGCCCGGGCGGAGGCCGCGGCCAGGCCACCTGCCCAGGTGGGCAGGGTAGCGGCGCGACGAGTGGCGGTGATGCGGATGACGCCGCCTTCCTCCCGATCACAGGAGGCGAGTGCGGCTCCGTTTCGGGATACGGCGGTCTCGGCGATTGCGCAGGCGTCGTAGCCCCAGCGCCCAGCGCTTGCCCCGGCAAGGGCAGCGAGATCGGCCGCCGTCTGGGCCGCCACCCTGGCCTGCTGTGCCGCCCCGAGGGCGCCCAGACTTAACCCGAGTAGCGCGATCACGGCGATCAAACCCAAGGCCAGGACGGTTCCGGCGCCGCGCTCACTATCGGAAAAAACCAACCTCACATTCGGTGACTTCAACCGCTGGCGCTCGCTTCGCACCGGATGACGTAGGTGTGTTCCCGTCATCCTGCGCGAGCGTAGCGAGTCGCCGGACCTAGATTTGACGGCAATCGTTAACTCTAGGCGCTGCGGCTTTGTGTAGGGCAACGGGAGGGGAGCGGCGGTCATGGCTCTAACCAGGCCGTTGCCGTGCCAGTTGCGCGCAGCGGCAGGCGCGCCAGCCAACCGCCCACCACCGGCTTGGTGGCCACCACCGTTATCCATGAACCGTCGCGCTCTATCGTTACAGAAACGTCCATGCCACCAACCTGTTGCGCCGCCGAGGCTGCCTCGGCCTCGGTTTGACCAATCGCCAGCGCCCTAGCCCCCGACCGGGCGGCATCCAGCGCCCGCATCTGCGCGCTGGATGCCGCCCCCAGGGTGAGAATGGCGACGAGCAACAGCACCACCACCGGCAGCGCAACCGCGAACTCAGCCGTGACCGCGCCCCGCTCGGTTCCGCGTTTGCTCGTCATCGCGATCACCCAATCGAGAGGGCTGAGGAGATGATGCGCTCCAGCAGACCCCGCACCATATCGGACTTCAAGATGACGATCAGCAGCCCGGCCAGCCCAACGGCGGCGATGGTGGCAATCGCATACTCGGCGGTTGCCATCCCAGCCTCGCCACAAAGCCGGGGGCTAAGTTCGTGTTCCAACTCCGTCGGAGCGAGCCACCAACCAAACAGTTCTCGAATCTTGCTTCTCATTTCCGTTCCCTTTCTGTGTTAGGCGACCGATGGGCCGCCGCCTTCCCCGGCAGTTGCCAGGAGTCTCTTCACCCCGTGAACAGGCCCACCCCCAACGCCAGCATCACGGGCACCAGTCCCACCAGCACAAAGGCGGGCAGGAAGCACGCACCAAGCGGCAGCACCAGCCGCACGCTCAACCGCCCGGCAGCCACCCGCGCCGCATCGCGCCGGGCGCGCCGCACCTCGTTGCCCGCCGCCGCTAGCGCCGCGCTCGGCGCCGCGCCTTCCTGCCACGCCGGACGAAGCGAGTTTTCGATCACGCTCAGCCGGACTGGCGCCTCGACCCAGGCATCCGGCCAGGTTGCACCCATCAACAACTGGGCAGAAGCGCGCCGCAGTGACGTTGCATCCGGGCCACCAACCGCGTCGGCCACCGCAGCTAGCGCACGCGGGATGCCCGCCCCGGCCATCAGCGCGGCGGCCAGCAGCTCCAGCAGCAAGGTCACATCGAGCGCGTCTTCGGCCTGGGGGTTACCACTCGGCGCGGCGGTGATAAGGGCTGAACATCTTCGGTGGGCGGCCCGGTCGGTAGCCAGCCAGGGCCAGCCGGCGATCACCCCAAGTGCTGCCCCCCAAGCCAACGGGCTTGCCCGGGCGACGATCAGCAGCGCCAAACCACCCCCTACCTTCATGAACCGGGTTGGGCCGCCCCTGCGCTCAACCTCTGCTCGTTTGCGGCTCCGAGGAACGGCAGCTATTGCTGCGGCAGGCTTCGTCAGGCATTCGCCCTTACCGTCGTTGCGTCCGACGATGGTGGCTTGCCTCTCGCCCTCATCGGCGCTGCCAGCTCGTCGCGCGGCGGCGATGAGCCGCCCCGTCCAGTAGCGCCCGGCAGCCAGCGCCAGCAAGCCGACCAGCAGGGCGGCGGTGCCGAAACCGCCATCCGTGGCGGTTGAGATCGGATCGGCGCCTAGTACCCAACCGAGGGCGAGGCCGATGAGGGGCAGGCCCAGCAAGATTCGAGCCGTGGTGCGCGGCCCAGCCAGCGCGGCCTCCCGTTCGGCGGCAGCCTCGGCCTCGGCGGTGAGCGCAGCGGACACCGCTCCCAGCACCCGCCCCAGTGGCGCGCCCACGGTCAGCGCGAGCCTGGTCGCCGCCGCGATAGCCCTGGCCGAGCCACGATCCATCAGTGAACCGAGCCGCCCAACATCAGGCGCTCCCAGCCCATCAACGGGCACTCCCGCCGCCCGCGTCCAGGCAGCCCCCGGCGTCGCCCCCGCCCGTAGCAGCGCCGCCACCTGCGCCACCACCACCTGCACGTTCTCCCGCTCCTTGCTCCGACGACCTACTCCCGACGTTTTTCGAGTGGGTAGCGACGGGCGCTCGCTGGCGAACTCGGCAAACACCTCGCCACCGGCCAAGGTGATCGCGCGCCGCCCCCCGCGCGTCATTACCAAATACGCGCTCACCGCAATCAACGCCCCAGGTAGCAATCCGTTCACGGCCCCCACCGCCCAACCACCCGTTCCCAGGCCGCCGCATCCACCACATCGAAGGAGCCGCTTCCGCCCCATAATGCGGCTGGCCGCACCACAAACCCACTCGTGTCACGTCCCACCAGGCCGATGGCCTCAACGAACCGTCTTCCGCCCACGCGCCGTAGATGCAGCACCGCATCGACGGCGGCGACGGCCTGCGCGGCCAGGGCGTCGCGAGATGTCCCCGCCAACGCGGCCAACGCCGCCAATCGGGCAGGCACATGCTCGACGGCATTGGCGTGCAGCGTCGCCAGCCCACCATCGTGCCCAGTGTTCATGGCCAGCAGCACCTCACGAACCTCGGCGCCGCGACACTCGCCGACAATGATGCGGTCGGGCCGCATTCTTAGGGCCGCCCGCACCAGCTCGGTCAGGGTGACGGCGCCTGCCCCTTCGACGTTCGCCCGGCGGGTCACCAGCGAGACAATGTGGGGATGGGTGGGCGCCAGCTCGCGGGCCTCCTCGACGGTGACCACCCGCTCGCTATGGGGTACTAGCCCGAGCAGGGCAGCCAGAAGAGTGGTTTTGCCCGTGCCGGTGCCCCCGGAGATCAGCAGGTTGGCGCGTCGCGCCACCAGCCCATGCAGCAGCGATTCCCAGCCGGGAGCGATGCCACCGCTCGCCACAAGGGCCGGGAGATCGAGAGTGGATTGACGCAGCACCCTAAGCGAGATGGTGGCCCCACTCCCGGTAGGCGCCACCGGCTCCACCACCGCATGGAGGCGGGTGCCATCGGGCAGCGCCCCGTCGCAGATCGGCACCGCATCGTCTAGCCGTTGTCCGGCCAGTGCGGCCAGCCGGGTAGCCAGCGCCCGCACGGCGGCAGGCGAGCCGAGATCGTCCGAGGCGTGTTCTAACCCCCGCCCGCGATCAACCCACACCTCGCGCGGACCGTTTACCAGCACATCGGTCACATCGGGCAGGTCAAGCAATGGTTGTAGCGGCCCGGCTCCGGCCAATTCGGCGCGGGCGGAGCGAGTTAACTCGCGGAGCGCATCGGAACCGAGTACCCGCCCCGAGGCGGTCAGGGCCGCTTCGACGGCCACGTTATCCACTGGCTGTGCGACCAGCCGGTTACGCACGTCGCTCAGCAGGTTGTCCGGCAGGTCGGTGGCGGTCATCGTGCCCCACCCCAGCCCAGAGCCAAGGCGAGATCATCGCCCAGCCGCGCCAACTTAGTGCCACGCCGCACCGGCGGGCCAACGCCTTGTTCGATGGCGCCGGTAATGCTTCGTTCCTCGCGCAGCGTCGCCACCACCGCCAAACCGGATACGGCGGTTAGATCGTCGGCATCCACCCGACCAACGGAGGGCGGCCGCACCACCAGACGCGGATGACATTTAGCCAACACGGAACGCAACGCAATTAACCCGGCGGCATCCGGGATGCTCAACCGCGCCACCACCAGCACGTCATTCGCATCGGCCACCAGCGCTCGTATTGCCGGCGTCCATGCGCCAGGCCGGGGCAGATCGAGTACCACGGATTCCCCGGCCCGCAACAAGGCGGCACACACATCCAGCATCACATCGTCGCGCGGCCCCACCGGCGTAAGCCGCGATCCGGAGAGTACCGGCACCCGCCCCCAACGGGGGAGTGCTGCCACCACCTCGCGGCCATCTACCTCACCGCGCGCGTCAGTAAGTTCGGGCCAGCGGGCGCCAGGCTCGGCCTCAACGCCAAGCAGCACCTCGATACCGGGACCGGGAATGTCGAGATCCACCAAGGTGCCGCGACCGGTGGCACGGTGTAGCGCGTGACAGGCAGACGCGGCGGTAATCGAGGCGCCCACCCCGCCTGTCGCGCCGGTTATCGCGATCAGGGTCGCTTGGTTCGTGTTCATGATTTCACTGTGACGCGCCGCTTGGATCGACGCCGGGGCGAGACAGTCAGCCTGTGGATTTACGCCCCAAATCGCGCCTGTGGATGGCCTAATTCCCTTCTGCGGGCTAACAAATGGCCCTCAACCCGGTTAGGCTCAATCTTGTGAGCAAGGTTGCGGCGTTCTTCGACCTCGACAAGACGATCATCGCCACGAGCGCGTCTGCCGCCCTGTCGCGCCCGTTTTACGCTGGCGGCCTCGTCGGGCGACGCGACATCGTGCGCTCCGCCTACGCTCACTTTCTCTACGAGCTAAGCGGCGCCGATGTTGACCAGACCGAGCGGATGCGCCAGCATCTCTCTAACCTGGTGGACGGCTGGGACGTCGAGCAGGTCCGGCAGATCGTCGATGAGGCCGTATACGAGGTAATCGACCCCTACGTTTACGTCGAGGCCGTCGATTTGATTGCCGAACATCGTGAGATCGGTCATGACGTGGTGATCGTGTCTGCCTCCGGGGCAGAGCTGGTCACCCCCATCGCCGCTCTACTTGGCGTCGAGGCCAAAGACGTGATCGCCAGCCAGCTACGGATCGAGGATGGCAAATACACCTCGGAAATCGACTTCTACGCCTACGGGGAGAACAAGGCGAGCGCTATCCGCGAAATGGCCGTCGAACGCGGCTACGACCTGGCGCGTTGCTACGCCTACTCCGATTCCATCACCGATGCGCCGATGCTGGGTGCGGTGGGGCATGGGTTCGTGGTTAACCCGAATGGCAAGCTGCGGCGCCTGGCGGCCGAACGCGGGTGGGGCGTGTTGCAGTTCTCCCGGCCAGCGCCGTTGCGGGAGGTGCCGGTGCCGCCCAAGCCGGCCCTGGCGATTGCGGGGGGAATCGCGGCGGCAACGGTGGGGGCACTGGCCTGGCGATCCATCCGACGACGCTGATTCATCGGGCGCGGAGAGTCATTCAGCGCCACAACCTCTTGCGCCAGACGCCGTTTGGTACTTACATAGAGGTACGCACAACTTAAGACTCCGGTGACACGGAACCCACGCCAAAGGAAGTCCCCCTTGAGGACAAGACCCCCAGAAGCGCTGGAACACCTAGGTGAACTGGCCCGAGCGGATCAAAAAAGGCGCATGTTACCCGTGATCGCCGGTGAGAGCGGCACCTGGTGGATGATTCAAGTCCCAGGTGCCGTTCTCGTTTGAACTACCAGAGGCCGCGTTCGTACTGTGGGGGTTCGGAGGTGGTGACGCCCAGGGCGTGGGCAGCCCGACGTGGCCAGTGAGGGTCGCGTAAAGCGGGGCGGCCAATCAGCACGGCATCGGCGCACTGATCCACGAGTACCTGTTCGGCCTGCTGCGGCGAGGTGATTAGCCCAACCGCCGCTACCGGCAATCCGGCCTTTTCACGAAGCCGGTGAGCCAGCGGCACCTGATAACCCGCCCCCGTCTCTACCGGCGCGGGCAGCAGCCCGCCGGAGGACACATCCACCAGGTCTACCCCGCGCGACCCCAGCTGCGCGGCCACTAGCGATACATCGTCCACGGTTAGACCCTCGGGCAGCCAGTCGGTGGCCGATACCCGCACCAGCAGCGGTTTCTCATCGGGCCATCGCGTGCGGATCGCCTCTGCCACCTCCAATAGCAGCCGAGCGCGATTACGAGCGCTGCCGCCATATTCGTCGGTGCGGGGGTTGGTCAATGGCGAAAGGAACTGATGCAGTAGGTAGCCGTGCGCGGCGTGAATCTCCACCACATCGAAGCCCGCTTCATGCGCTCGACGAGCCGCCTGCGCAAACTTCTCGGGGATGGCCGCAACCTGCTCGGTGGTCAAGCCGATGGGGGCCGTGTAGCCGGGGAATGGCTGGTCAGAGGGGCCATAGGTTTGCCAGGCGCCCTCGTCAGGTTTGAGTGAACCATCGCGCGGCTCCCAGGGGCGGCGCGTCGATGCCTTGCGTCCGGCGTGGGCAAGCTGCACACCCATCGCTGCTCCCTGCGCGCGGGCAAAATCCACAACGCGATGCCAGGCTCCCACCTGCGCGTCATCCCACAGGCCCACGTCATAAGGGGTGATCCGGCCTTCGGGGGCGACGGCGGCGGCCTCGGCGACGATCAGCCCGAAGCCGCCAGCGGCGCGGGCGCCATAGTGGACCAGGTGCCATTCATTGGGTAGGCCATCCGTGGCCGAATACTGGCACATTGGCGCGAGCCACACGCGGTTTGGGATGTTCAGTTCGCGCAGGCGCAGCGGCTCAAACAACAGGCTCATGCCTCAACCCTAGAAACCACTTGCTCTAATGCCACGCTGCCCCGCCGACCACCCCCTACTCCCATCCCTCGCGTCCTCAACCGCGAACCGGATGTTTCGCAGCTTAAACCGCACTCTAAGCTGCGAAACATCCGGTTCGGCGAGGTGGCGGGGCAGGTTAGTTTTGGAGGATGGCGGTCATGGCTCGGGTTAGGTGCCAGGGGTCGATAACGGCGGTTAGTTCGCGGGCCGAGTGCATCGAGAGGATGGGCACCCCCACGTCTACGGTGCGGATGCCCAGGCGAGTAGCCGAGATGGGGCCAATGGTGGAGCCGCAGGGGGTGGAGTTATCCGAGACGAACTCCTGGCTGGGCACACCCGCCGCCTGACACGCCGCCTGCCAGCGGGCAGCGCCCACCGCATCCGTGGCGTAACGCTGGTTGGCGTTGATCTTCAGAATGGGGCCGCCGCCGGCGACGGGACGGTTGGCCGGATCGTGCCTATCTGGGTAGTTCGGATGGACGGCGTGGCCCACGTCGCTAGAAACTAGAAACGAACCGGCGAAGGCGCGGGCGCGATCCTCGGTGGTGGCGCCGAGCGCGGCACCAAGGCGGGTGAGTACATCATCCAAGAACGGCCCCGCCGCCCCCGAATATGACTCCGAGCCGATTTCCTCATGATCGAAGGCCGCCACTACGCAGATCGCACCTCCGCCTACGGCAGAGGGTGAAACGCTTGGAGAAGAGGTGGTGGCGGCAAGCAGCGCGGTTAGGGCCGCGTGGGTGCTGAGCAGGTTGTCCAGGCGGGGCGATGCGAACAAGGCATCGTCTGCGCCAAAAATGGCAGGGGGCTGGGTGTCCACGGTTATGAGGTCATAGCCGCCGATGTCAGCCGGATTCAGCGCGGACGATTCGGCAGTTTCATCTCGATTCGGCAGTTCTAACTGCCGAATCGACGTTAAACTGCCGACCCGTTGGGCAAGGGCCGCCAGCAGGTCGGCGTCGGTCACGTTACCCAAGCCCCAGATGGGTTGGGTGTGCTTTTGCTTGTCGAGGGTGAGCGCATCGTTCGCGGTGCGATCCAGATGGATGGCCAGCGAGGGGATACGCAGCAGCGGCCCGGTGCGCACCAGATGTTCGGTGCCGTCGAGCAACACCACGCGACCCGCCAACTCCAGCTCGCGATCCAGCCAGGAAGCCAGCAGCGGCCCGCCGTACACCTCGACGCCCGCCTGCAAAAATCCGTGCCCGCCGGTGGTTGGCTTCGGCTTCAGCTTGAAACCAGGAGAGTCGGTGTGCGTGCCTAGGATGGTAAACGGCGTCGTCGGCCCGGCACTCTCGGGCACGGCGAAGGCGATGGCCGCCCCGTCACGCACCACGAAGTAGCGCCCGCCCGGTTGCACGTCCCAGGGGTCGGTCTCTATCAACCGGATGAACCCGGCCGCCTCGCATCGCCGCGCAATCTCGGCGACGGCATGAAACGAGGAGGGTGACGCCGTTACGAACTCGGCCAGATCGAAAGCATGTTCACGGGCGGCGGCGGGAATAGAAGTCATAACCCCAAGTCTCCCATCCCTGGCCAACACCTGACTGCCGAACCGGCCAATCTGGCCCTCAAACGCGGTCCTGAGAGCCAGATCAGCCGGTTCGGCGAAGCAGAAGGGAGGGAGGAATTACCAGGCGGGGTGGATGATGGTCGTGCCGTCCCAGCGGGTGGCGGGGTTGCAGAACACCGTACCGGTGGCCTCGCCGATGGTGGGTACGCACTGGCCGTCTACCAGGCGGAGGTCGCCCAGCGGCGCACCCAACTCGATGGTGTGCAATACCTCCTCGTTGCCGGGGCAGGTGAAGGTGCCATCGCCCAGCGGCTCAACGCCGAGGGTAACAACCAGTTCGTTGCCCCAACGCACGGTTGATGTGTAGACAATCTCACCGGTATACCCACCGGAGCAGCCCAGGCGAGTGGCCAGCACCTCGAATGAGGTGGTGTCGGGGGTAAGTACCGTGCCTGGGGCCAGCGTCCAGACGGCTGCATCGAAGGGCAAGGGAGTGGCGCAGGTGGAGCCGTACCACGTTGGCAGGGTGGCCGCCACGGTGCCTTCGCCCATCAAGGTGACCGAGGTCTCCGGCGTTAGCTCCCCCCAGAAGGTGGTGCCGCACAGCGGGGAATCGACGACAAACACGGCTACCGGCACCGCCGCCGCCTCGGTTACGCCGTCTGGCGTCCGCAGGATGGTGGTGTGCGGCGCTATATCGTCGGTGCAATCCAAATTAGCTACCTCCACCACCGGGATGTCGGTGGCGCGAGTCATCTGGATGTGCATTGACTCGTCTGCCCAGGCGTCGGTCGCGATCATTGGGCAGGATGAGGAACCCCACCAGGTCACGTAGAACACGCCAGGGTCTAGCCCCCAGGCCACGGCCAGGTTGCCGTTCGGTATGGGCTGATCCTCGGGCCAGTTCGGCATGTATCCGGGCCAATTATTGGCGCGGCCAGGGCTGATCTGGCCGTGGTTGTCATCGCCACCCGGATTGGGGTCTTCACTGGGTGTGTAACCGCCGGCCAGATTAGTCTCGCCGTAATTCGCGGCGTGACGAGCCATAATCGCGGCCGCGACGTCAGCTAGCGCTGTGGCATCGTCGCGGGCATCCCGGAGGTCTCGCACATCCTGCACCGTCAGATACGGCACCGGGGATGAGGCCGGGGAGAGCGAGGGGAACTGGCCGCAGTCATCGCTGAAGTAGATGCCGTCGCAATCACATATCGGGGTGTCGTAGGGGGTGCATAGCAACGAAACACCACACCAGTCGCAGCCCCCATCGATGAACGCTCCGGCGGAGCCGCCAACAATGGTGTAGGTGTCGCCCTCAATGACAGCTCTGACGTGATCTTCGACGAGGAACTCAGGGTTCTTCTCTAAGAACAGCAGGTACGGCCGATCCAGCTCCAACGCAGGTTCCCCGGCGGAGCCAACGGTTTGCGTGATAACAATACGGTGATTCAGATTAGGTCCATCGGACCAATAATCGCCAAACAAGGGGGCACTTACCTGTAGCGTCACCAGCCGCGTGGTTCGAGTCTCGTTGAAGGTGAATATGTCGCACTCCGAGTAGTGCTTCTCGACGCGGCGGCAGCCGAACTTCGTTACGACATCACCTTGCGGGTTAGAACTGGACTCAATGAAGCTGAGGACTCCGCCATCTGCGTGACACTGGTTGAAACCCGCTTCATCACCAACAATCATGGGGCAATCGCTGAAGAACCCCACCGTCGGACCTTCTCCGGGCAGGATGAAGATGTTCTCGCACGGCTCCTTGCCGTCGTTGGTCATACCGAAGGACATACAAGTGCGGGTGGCACCGGCAGGCGGGTCGATTTCGTCGTCGTGTTCGGGCGTGGTCTCGATAGGCCCGCTCGGGATCGGCAGGGTCACGCCGGAGTAGCTGTCGCGCCGGCCCTCGGGGAAAACGTTGGGGACATCGACCGCTATCTCGGGGCCAGCACTCAGAGCCGGGAAGTCAACATCGGGGAAGCTTTGCCCGATGAAATCGGCGTATAGCCCAGAGCTATTGTCGAAAGCGGTGGCATCCAGCCAGACAGGGTCCGGCACCTCGGCAAAAACGGACAGATCGGTTACATCCGGTCCTATCCAGAGGGTGAAGCCTCGCTCCTCGTATCCAGCACTGCGCACGAATGTGGCGGTGGGAATCAGCGTGGCGCAGTGTGCGGCGATGGCATCCTCCTGTTCCCAGGAGAGTGACCAGGCGCCGCCCGGCAGCGGTCTCGCCCAGATTTCCGCCACGTCTAAGGCGGCGGTCCAATTCGCATTACACATCCACCCGCGCGGTCCGGTGTAGCCATTGTCGATCTCGGGGGAGGCCGTGGTGCCCAGCGCATCTTCGGGCGGAGTGGCGGTGTCTGGCACACCGACGAGGAAGTCCCGGCACTCTAGGTGGCCGTCGGCGATATACCGGTACGCGAGACAGGAAGGATCGTGACCGACGGATAAGGCAAAGGCCAAAACGCTCATATCGTCACCGAGATCACCTGGCCTCATTATCGCAACATCTGCTGGATTGATCGAGATGAGATCCTCGCCGCGAGCAGCGCCAGATACCCAGATGGGTTCACTTTCCTGAAGAGTCATCTGGTGGCAGATCGCATCGAGTTGCGCCTGTAACTCCGCCGAACGTTCCGGCGTTCCGCGTAACCAGGCCGCAGTGACCATAGCCTGGTCGGTGACGAGGTTGTAGCTCACAACGCAAACGAAGTCGTTGGCGCTGTCAACATTGTTTATGCCCCACGTACCTAGCCCTTCCCCGCTTGGCAGGAAGAACACCCCGCCGTCCTCGTCATCAGTAATTGGAGACCCGGCACTCTCGCTGCCATAGAGGTAGGTCACATCCACGACGGTGCCTACCACGATAGCGTCGGCGCGCGTGGCCAGGTCTTCTAGCGAGACGACACCGGCAGCCTCGCCCGTTTCGGGGCCGGCAACCGTTATGCCGCCACCGCCCGGCACGAATGTCGTAGCGGCCAGCACCACGGCGCCAGCGGTGACGAACCCGGCCACACCCACCCCCAGGCGCTTGCCCGTCCGGCGGTGGCGCACGCGCTTATGCACCAAGGTGAACATGCCGTCAGGGTCGGCGGCGGACGCTCCGGCCCTGGCCAAATCGGCGAAGGTTTCGGTCAACAGAGGGTCGCGATGAGGGTCATCGTTGCGGTGCAGCTTGGTCATTGGACTGCCTCCTTCAAAGCGGGGTATTGCGGGGTGATGTCTACGGCTGGCGGTGGCGGCGCGAGGCGAAAGCGATGCTCGGCGAGTACGTCGCGCAACGTCGCCTGAGCATCGGAGAGGTAACGCTTTACGGTGCCCTCGGCGAGATTCATCGCTAGGGCAATCTCAGAAATGGTTAAGTCTTCGTAATGCCGAAGCACGATGGCGGCGCGCTCCTGCGGGGTCAGATTGGCCAGCGCGGCGGCCACATCGGCGCTCGCGGTGGCGGCAGTCTCGGGGGAGCGCACGATACCGGCCTCCGCAACGAGGTGGCGCCGCTGACGCCAGCGCGCCGAGCGTCGATACGTGTCCAGGTACAAGGTGAGGATGGCGCGGCGCACATACGCCTCCGTGCCGATGGTTGGCGGAATTTCCGCACCATCTTCATGCAAAGGCACGATGATGGCCTCGGGGTTGGTTGCCCGCAGCGAACGCGGTTTGGCAAAGGTTTTGACCAGCGCGTCCTGCACAAGATCCTCGGCCTGGGGGAAATCGCCACAAAGCGCGTAGGCGTAACCAATCAGCGCGCGACCGCGCTTGGCGACCAGCGTTGCCAGCTCGCCATCCCATCTGCTCATCTCGACCCCCTTTCAGGTTTGCGAGTCTTGTCTACAACTTGGTTTCAACTCTTACAACGCTCAAGAGACGCAAAACGTTGGGGTTATGACGCAAATAGTCGCATCTCGGCCGGTTCGCCACGCGCGGCGCGACATTCGGTTTCGCGCAGACGCGGCGGGTAGGGGACCATAGAGGGGTGTTCCGCGCTCGATTTGTTCAGCCGAGCCGCCCCCAACCGGGGCGGCGGCATTCGGCGCTGGCCGTATTCGGGGTCGTCGCGTTGCTGGCTGGCCTGCTTGGTGGGTGCGGCAGCACTACCGATGATGAGACCGGCCCGGATGGCAACGGTGAAACCGGCTCGGCTGATGGCCTGGTGATCGACCCCGGTTTTACTCTCCCCGTCGAACACGATCCAATCGTTCCCTCCCCGGCGGCAGCCGGAGGTGAGGGCGCCGAGGGCAGTGGCGCGGACGTCGCCCCCACCCTGCCGCCTACTCCCCGCGACCCGCACGCCGAGGCATGCCTAGAACTGGGCACAGCCTGGAGCCAGGCCAATCAGGCTCTCGTGAACCTCAGCGCCGACCACCCGCGCCAGCTGGTTAACTCCTTCCGCGTCGCCTCCGTCGAGATGTCGCGGGCAGTGCCGATGCCAGGGATTGCTGGGCCGTGGCTCATCTTCGCCAACTATCTGTTCTTGGTGAACCAGGGCTTTGAAGACGTAGACCGCGACAATATCGAGGATGTGGCGGCCGCGCTGAGCCAGTCCGTCACCGCCGCCGACACGGAGGCTGCGGCCGCGGCAGGCGAGGCGATCACCGCTTTCGTAAGCGGCGGCTGTATCGGCTGATGAGCCAACTACCTGACGGCCCACCTCCGCCACCCCCGCCGCCAGCGCCTCATCCAGCGTCCTTTAGCCCCCAGCGAGGAGAGGCGCCAGATACCGCCCCAGTCGTCATCCCGCCACGCCCCCAGGCTCCGCTCTCCTTGCCCGCCGACACGCCGCCGCTTGGCATCCCAATGTCATATCCCGCCGCAGGGCTTCGCCCCGCCACGCATAACTACGCGGACGAGATGACAGCCCCACAGCCCCGCATAGGCACCCGCGTGCTTGCGGGCATCCTGGCAGCGCTCGCGGCCATCGGCGCCCACCTGACGTGGGTGTTCTTCGTCACCACCGAGACCGGGCAACGGCTCGATGAGTTGGCCTTCACCGGCTCCCACCGCAGTCAGCCACGGCTATGGGCGTTGCTGGAGCCGGTATTGAACGTGATCTCGGTTGCCTTCATCATCTTGGCCGTGCTTGCGGTGATGGTACTCGCGGCGGTTCGCCGACGTTGGGTGTTGGCCATCCAGGTGGCGGTGATGATCGGCGGCGCTAACCTCACCACGCAGTTGCTCAAGGATGTTTTCTACCACCGCCCCAACCTGCTGCCCGGCCCGGCGTGGCATAACTCTCTGCCCAGCGGCCACACTACGGTGGCAGCCTCGCTGACGATGGCGCTGCTGCTGGCTTGCCCCCGATTCTGGCGGCCTGTCGTGGCCGTGCTTGGCGTCGGTTGGACATCGTTGACTGGCATCGCCACCATGGTCGATCAGTGGCATCGCCCCTCCGACGTGGTGGCCTCCGTGTTGGTGGCCCTCGCCTGGGCCGCGGTGGTGTGTGCTTTCACGTCACCGGCCTCGCTTGACGCCGCGTCGCCATC
>WQZL01000024.1 GCA_009780755.1 Promicromonosporaceae bacterium
GCTTAGTGGTGACAAGGGGATTACGGCGTGGGTGTCTCGGTGTTTGGCGTGGTTTCTGGGCGGGCGGGGCGGCAGGCTGTCTCGTACTTCGTTGCATCGGCGGCGTAGCGTGCCTTGTCCTCTTCCGTGGGGAGACCACGGAGCGGGAAGGTCGCGTCAAAGGCGGCCTGTGCCTCACAGTCGAGCAGCGGAAGCAACGCGTCGAAGCACTGGCCACTGATGCCGGTTAGCGCGCCGGGGTAAAGCTCGCGAACCTGGAGGGCGTCGAGGTACCAGCCGTCTAGGTGAATATCGAACTGCTCGCCGGGCACGAAGCCGCGCTTCGAGTAGTAGTCCCAATCGTCGAGCAAAACCAAGGCCCGGAAACCCATGTTGGTTGCAATGCGGGCAACCTCCTCAATGAGCGCGGCACCAATGCCGCCGCGCTGAAGGGTCGGCGAAACGCACAGCGGGCCGAACGTGAGAATCTCATGCTCGGTGCCATCATCGGAGACGATCTTGCCGCGCGAACACATGACGTGGCCAACCAGTTTGCCATCGGACTCCGCCACGAGGTTTAGCTCCGGGATGAAGGAGACGTCGGTACGGACTCGATGGATGATGAATGGTTCCTTGGCGCCAGGTTCATAGAGATTCCAGAAGGCCTCAAAGGCAAGCTCCTCGGTAGCGCGATGGTCGGCGCATAGTTCCTGACGAATAATCACGGCCTTAGCGTAGAAACGCACCTGCCCGCAGGCAAACTATTAACCGCTCCGTCGATCACGGCTCGGTCGGCACCGCTGCCAGATGGTCTCAACCAGAGGCTCAGCATGTCGTCGAATTGGCTCCATCATGTAGATGATCGCATCGCAACTGAAGGAAACGCATTATGAAGGTGGTGAATTCGCACCCAGTTCGCCTGGCGTCTAAGCGGGAGAAGTGGTGGAGCCACGGATTATTAGGGGGACGGCTAGAGCCACGGTTTGGACGGGGGCTTCGGGGTTGCCGATGCGGTTAAGCAGACGCTCGGCGGCCAGCTGACCGATGGTGGTGATGTCTTGGGCGGCGGCGGTTAGGCCGGGAGTCACCAACGACATCCAGGGCACGTCGTCAAAGCTGACCAGCGAGATGTCCTGCGGCAGCCGCAGCCCCGCCTCCGCAATCGCCCGATAGGCGCCCTCGGCCAACACGTTGTTCACCGCCACCAGCGCCGTTGGCGGTGTCGGCCCGTGCAGCAGATCGAGGGCGTCGGCGCGCACCGACTCCACCGTCCAACCCACCCGGACCACGCGCGGCATCAGCCCCGCCTCCGCGAGCGCCTCATAGTAGCCCGCCAGCCGTTCCCGGCCGGTAGTCCACTCATCCTGGTCGATCAGCAGGGCGATGTCGGTGTGCCCCTGCGCGATCAGGTGATCGGTCAGGTCGCGGGTCGCGGCTCGATTGTCCACCACCACGGCGTCACAGGAACGCGGCGCAAACTGCCGATCCACCTCCACCACGGGCACGTTGTTCCGCAGCAGGTAGTCAACCGCCACTACCGAAAGCGGCGTGACGATTACCCCGGCCACCCGCAGCTCAACCAGCCTGGTCACGGCCTCCATCTCGACGGCTGGGTCGGCGCCGTCATCGACCAACACCATCGTGTATCCCGCCTCGCGCGCCGAAAGTGCCACCCCGGCGGCCATCTCTGCATAAAACGGGTCGCGCAGGTTAGAGACGAGTACCCCGATGGTGGTGGACGCCTGCTGCCTAAGCGAGCGGGCCATCGCGTCGGGCACGTACCGCAGCCGGGCGGCGGCCTCCTGCACCCGACCGCGAATCTCCTCGGAGACGTAGCCGTTGCCGGTCAGCGCCCGAGAGACCGTAGAACGCGAGACTCCGGCCTCGTCCGCGACATCGTTGATTGTCGCCCGACGGGGCTTCACCGCTCCTGACTCGATCACAGAAGGTTCCTTCCTCACGCGCAGAACGCGACTGCTCCGGTCAGCGGCGGTCACTGGGGAGTCAAGTTTAGTAGGAGATCGCCTCGCCCTCATGCCACGCCCCCCAGAGCCAGCACGGCGCCGTCATCTGCCAACTGCTGCTGTAGGGCGCCGATGTCGATGCGCTGCACCGCCCGACCGCCTCGAGCCGCCAGGGTCGCCGCCACCCCAGTCGCCTGGCCGAGCATCTGATACTGCGGCTCCATCCGCACCGACGCGAAGGCCACATGCGAGGCCGATAGGCAGATGGGCAACAGCAGATTCGCGCAGTCCCGGTAGTGCGGGGTCAGCGCGCCGTAGGGCACCTGGTAGGGCAGCACCGCCACCGACAGGTAGCCCTCGGTGACCACATGCGCGATGGGGTCGGGATGCTCCGGCACCCACCGCCAGGCCCGCTGCACCTCACGGATATCTATGTGATACGAACCCATCGCGATGGCATCGGGCCAAGGCTTGGGCGAGGTCAGGTCGTGTTGGGTAAGGGTTTGCGCCCCCCGCATCCGCCGAGCCTCCCGAACGTATAGCTGGTGCGGCAGGTGGCCGGTGTCGGCGAACTCGTCGGCGGGCAGACCCCAGCGGCCAAGCTCGGCGCGCACGGCGGCGGGCACGTCGGGATCGGTGGCCAGGAACCACAGGAAATCCTGCGCATGATGCCGGTGAGCTAGCCTGATCTGCTCACGCTCGGCCGGGTCGGCCTCGGGGTAACGCCAGGCGGAGCCGTCGTGCATCGACAGCGAGAAGGGGCCAAGAGAGTTGCCGTCACACTTGCCGCCGGGCAGGTTCGGCTCTAGGCCCAGCAGGCGACCGGCGGCGACCGGGATACCGGAGCGCTGCCAGTGGTCAAAGAGGCGCCGCCCAAGCTCCCAGCGTTCCGGGTTCCAGGCGGGTGATGGCGTAAAGGGCAGCCGATCTGGGGCTTGGGAAAGGCAGACGCGGTAGCCGTAGCTCATGATGCCGCCGTCACCGGCGCCCACCGGCGCCAGTGGCTCCGGCTTGATCTGCGGCAGCAGCGGCCCCGGATCGCGCCCGGTCGGGTCGTTTAAGAAGGGCGAGATTCCGGCGGGGAAATTGTGCATTCCCGGCACAACCTCCTGCCGTCCCGCCAACGATTCACCATATAGCGCGGTGTCCTCGCGGCCAACGGCGTAGGGCACCCCGGCGGCAGCCAGCAGGTCACCCTCGTAGGAGGCGTCGATAAACACCGCCGCCGCATAGCGGGTACCGGCCGCCGCCAGCCAGTCGATGCGGGGCGCACCCTGCTCGTCGGCGCCCAAGCCGACGCCATCTAGCGGCGCGTCGAAGACGAGGTTCACCCCGGCGGTCTCTAGCCAGGACAGGAAGATGGCCTCGGCCACGCGCGGCTCCGGCCCGGCGTAGTGGCCCACAGGGACGCCGTAATGCTCGGCCACCGCGGCACGGAAGCGGGCGGCCAGGCCGCCGAGTACCCGCAGGTCGCCGACATCGGTGTAACCCAACCCACCCGAAACCATGCCCCCGACGTGCCCTCTCGGCTCACACAACGTCACGGTGGCTCCGGCCTCGGCTGCCGCAACCGCCGCGCAGACCCCGGCAGCCGTCGCGCCATAAATAACTACGTCGCTCACGGCAGACCCACCTCGGGCAGCCCCAGCCTGTCCCGGTATGCCACCCAGCCCGCCGCGATCTCGGTCAGATCGGCGGAGGTGATGGCCTCCCCGGAGTTGTCGATGGCCTCGACGTAGTAGAGGGCGGGCACGCCAAGGGAGGGCTGGGTGCGAGAGTAGGCCAGCCATTCGGCGCGATCTGGCATGGGCCACTGATCGGTGTCTATCGGGGTGCCGGGCAGCGCAGCCGTGGCGATGGCCGCCCGGAAGCGCAGCTGCCCTTGCACCGGCGCCCGCCCGCCATCGCCGTCCCGTTCCAGGACGTCGTTGAGTCGCACCATGTCGGTGACGTCGGCAAACTGGGGGTTCACCGTGTGGTTGATGATGAGCGCGTCCGGCTTCGCGGCCTTGGCCGCCGCGTGAATCGTCCTCATCAGCCGGTGCAGGCCCGCGACACCCCAGGCTGGGTTGGTCATATGGCCGGCGAAGGTTTGTAGCGTGGCGCCGGAGGGGGCGCGCTGGGTGAAGTCCACCTTGAACCCATCGGCGTCCAATCCCTCCGGCGAGAGCAGGTGGGTGACGATGGTGGCCAGCCGCCGCAGGTAGGCGGGGTTTGAAACATCCACGGCCACCGGGCGCCCGACTGCGTCAAGCACGCATTCCTCGCTCGGCAGCCCCGTCGGATCCCACGCCTTGAACCACAGCAGCACTCGCTGCCCGGCGGCATGTCGCCCGGCGATCCAGCCGCGCAAATCGGGCCAGCGGGCGGTGTCCGGCTCACAGGTGCCGTAACGCGCCTGCCACTGATCGTCAATCACCACGGTGCCGGGCCGGGCGTCGTGATCGGCTAGCCGGGCCAGCCACCGGTCGTATAGCTCCTGGCGGGCCAGGGCCGGAGCGGTAGCCGCCCCGGCGGTGACCACGAAACCGGCGGCCAGTTCGGCGTCGGCCTTCTCATCGACGCCCTGGGCGCGGGAGATGTCGGCGGCGGCGGCGCACTGCGCGCCCCAACCGCAGAAGATCGGCTGCAACCACCATTCCGGGTGATCCGGGGCGGCGGCGGCAGGGGCCGCCAGTTGCCGGTAGGTGTCGATGGCCGCCCACGGCGAGGCCACGGGGGTTAGCACCAGTTCCGGGGAAACCCACTCCCCATCGACGCGCGTGTGCCCCTCATAGGCGAGGCGCAGCAGCCAGCCGCCGTCGAGCGGTTCGTAGCTAAGGGTGGTGAAACCCGCCTCGACTACCGGGGCAACCACCGAAGTGGCCAGCCACTGGCCATCATCGGGCACCGCAGAGCCGACACCCGCCGGGCCGCGCCCAAACCCAAACACCAGCGGCGGCGGGGAGAAGATGCCATGCAGGCGGCCTGGCTCCGCATCCCCCACCACGCCCATTTGGGCCGGGACGGCGGCCGGCCGCACCGCGTGCACTGGCTCGGTGGGGGCGGGCATGAACAGGGAGCGGAAGCCAATGCTCGAACGAAACTCCCCCGCTGCCCCGCTTGCCAGCATGGCCTTGCCGCCACCCAGGGTCACATCACCGAGGCGGCCCGCGCCGCGCACCCGCAATCGCAACCCCACCCGCTTAGGGGTGCAGCGCACCTCGACGACGGCCTCCTCCCAGGCAGCGCTTGCAAACGGCACCGCAAATTTGACGATCCCCTCGCCAGCATCGGCAACCCGGCGAGCGCCCAAAGCCTCGGTCAGCGGCGGTAGCGCCTCGTGTGGCAGGTCGAGGCGATGCGCCGAGGCGAGCAGGCTCAAATCGCTCCACACCTCACCATCGGCGCCACGCAACAGGGCGCGCGGACGCCCGGCGCTCAGCTCCAAACTGTACGCCGCCGTCTCAACGAGCCAGCCCATCTCCGTGCTAGTAACGGCAAGCATTGCGATTCTCCTTCGGACGCTGAGATCGGTAGTTTGCGTCGAGATCGGTCGCTCGAGTTACCGATCTCGACGCGAACTACCGACCTCGACGGGGTGGGGGTAGGGGGCGGGGGGATGAGGATGAGAGGTGAGGGGAGAGGGGTGGGGGTTAGCCGTAGGGAGTGATGGGAGGGTCGGTGGGGGGGATTTTGTTGGTGCGGGTTACTTCGGCGTAGAAGATTCCGGAGTCTTTTAGGGTTCGCGTGTTCGTCGCATAGTCGTGGTGATACAGGCCGAAGCGGGGGCGGTATCCCATCGCCCACTCGAAATTGTCCAGCAGCGACCAGCACATATACCCATCGACACGGGCGCCCTGAGCGCGGGCGTCAAGGATGGCTTGCAGGTGTGTGCGCAGGTAGGCAATGCGCCGGTTGTCGTGTACCCGGCCATCGTGGGTTAGGCCGTCGCCGTAAAGGCCACCGTTTTCGGTGATGATGAGTCGGGGCGCGTTGTAATCGTTGTGCAGGCGCAGCAACAGGTCGGTGAGGGCGGAGGGCACCACCTCCCAACTGTCGTCGTTGCGGGAGACATCGCCCTGGGGGCCAACCACGGCCCAGGGGAAGTCGCGGCCATCGGTGGGCAGGCCGTCGGGGCCGGTGGGGACGGCGGCCAACACCCGGCGGGTGTAGAAGTTCACGCCGATGAAGTCGGCGCGGTGGGCAATCGCATCCTCATCGCCCGGCAGAATCACATCGTCCAGGGCGAAGGGCACGCTCTGGCGACGCAACACCGCCTCCCAGATGGCGCGCATGTCGGCGGGGTAACCCTTGCCGAACTGCGGGTCAAGGAACCAACGGTTCACGTAGCCATCCGACCCCCAGGCCGCCGCGCGGTCTTCGGGAGTATCCGTGGCCGGGTAACAGGGGTAAAGCGAGGGGGTGGTGCCCACCTGGGCGTTTGGGTTCAGTCCGTGCAACACATCGGCCGCCGCTCCGTGGCCCAGCATAAAGTGATGACCGGCCACCACAGAACGAGCCAAGTCGGCGATGCCCGGCGCGTGGATGCCCAATTGATAGCCCAGCAGCTGCACCACCCACGGCTCGCACTGCGTGACCCAGGTGTTCACCCGGTCACCAAGGCGACCCGCCACGGCCTCGGTGTGCTTGGCAAAGGCGCCCACGCAATCGCGGGAGAGCCAGCCGCCGCGAGCCGGACGGGGCTTGGCCCCGGCTACCTGGCGGCCTGGCTCGTCGGTGTCAAAGGGGCCGCGCAGGCTCATCAACGCCTCGGGCATGTCCCAGTGGTTGAGAGTGACCAGCGGGGTGATGCCCTCCTCCCCGAGCCGGTCCACGAAGCGGTCGTAGTGGTCAAGCGCCGCCTGGTTCGGGGTGTGACCATCCGGCATGATGCGCGACCAGCCCACCGAGAAGCGGTAGGTGTTCACGCCCAGCTCCTTTAGGTGGGCGATGTCCCGTTCCGGGTTGTCGAAGGATTCGCAAGCTCGCGCGCCGGTGCCGCCACCCTCAATGGCGCCGGGACGCCTAGTGAACTCGTCCCAGATGGACTCCCCGGCCAGGTCGCGACGGCCCTCGATCTGGTAGGCCGAGGTGGCAACACCCCACAGGAAGTCGGGCGGGAAGGAAGTGTTAGCGCTCACGGGCGATGCTCCTATCTGGTGGGGTGAAGGGTTTGGGGTGAGAGGTTCCACGCGTCGAGCCGCAGCTCGCGGGCGGTAAGCGGCACGCCGTCGAAGCGGGCAGTGATGATGCGGGTTTTGCCGGGCAGCAACGGGGCCGGGTCTAGGTGGAGGCGAAGGTAGCCAGGCGCTCCGGCGGGCCGGGGGTCGGATACTCCCAGGCCGACGAGGGCGATAGGGCCGGTGTTGGTTATTTCGATGTGCCAGGTTTCCGTTGTCTCTAGGTTCTGCGACTCCGCTTCTCCATCGCTCCGCTCAGAATGATGTTGGTCGGAGGTGGTTTGCACCTTCGCTTGGGCCTCGCCGATGGGGAGGTCACACAGCGGCCCCCAGTCTTCCGTAAGGCTCGCCAGCATCACCTCCTCATCGACGAGCATCCCGGCGGCGTCCCGCCACTGTGCGACCCAGGCACACATAAGGTCGCCGCCAGTGCGGGAGCCTGTTGTCAGGCTTTCGGCGGGCACTCTCAGCGTGCCCACCTCGGTCGGGTTGCCAACCTCGCTTAGTGGCCAGTCGCGCTGAGCGAGGATGGCGCCGGTCAGATCGACCAGGGCAAGGCTGAGCGTGCCTCCGGTCGGGGCCGGGTCACTTTGGTCGGCCCACACCCAGGCGGTGGCGGCCAGCTCGGGGCAGCCCTGCCAAACCGCGCGCTCTACCTGAAGTGTCGCCCGACGCTTGGTAAAGGCGCGGCGCACCGCGTGATACGCGGGTTTAGCGTCGCCGTAATACTCGACGACGGCGGTGCACCAGGCATTCGGGAAGCTCTCGGCCAACTGCCACGGCAGCACCATCGAGCAGCGCGGCGACCGCCGCAAATCGGCCTCCACGGCATAACCCAGCCCGGTGGCCTGCAACAACTGCGAGGCGCGCCGCACTGCGGCCACATCTTCGCGGCCATCGGCAGCCACCAGGCGGCCGCCAAAGAGCGCGTGTACCTGCGGGGCGTTGTTCCACCATTCACCAAGATGCCGCATCAACGGGTTGGTGCGGTCGAGGGGCCGGGGGTCACCGGGAAGCAGCGCGGCGTATTGCCGGGCCGAAGCCATGCCCTCGACGCCGAACTCGGTGTGGGCCAGGCAGGTGCCCGCGTTGTAGAGCGTGTAGTGGCCGACGAGACCCTGATGCTCCCACGGGCCGTGTACATCGTGCAGGCCGTCTGGGTGCGCCTCGATCACGTCCAGCCGGTTGTGGAACTTAGGCCCGGTGGGCGAGGTGGCCACCCAGCGGCGTTCCGGATCGAGGCGCGCCAGCTCCTCGGCGATGGCGGTTAGTGCCGCCGATCCCTTAGTGGTCAACGGCACGCCGTCAAGGTCGAGTTCGTTGCCGCCGCCCCACAGCACCAGGGAGGGATGATGACCGCGTTCCTTGACCGCCGAGCGGGCAGCTTCCCGCATCAGCGCCACAAATTCGGGGGTCTCCGCGGGGGCCGATTGCATCCCGGAGGAGGACTGGGAGAACTCCTGCCAGATCAGCAGTCCCAGCTCGTCGGCCAGGTCGTAGAAGTCTTCCGTTTCGATCAGTCCGCCGCCCCAGATGCGCACTATCGCCCCGCCCGAATCGCGGGCCAGCGTCAGCAGATGCCGCAGGCGCTCGCGGGAAATTTCGCCATAGAGAGCATCGGCGGGCGCCCAGTTCCACCCCGTTAGCTTCACGGGGCGGCCATTTACGCGCAGGCTGTATGGCTCGGCGCCCTCCGGGGAGCCGGGGTTTACCTCCCAGACGACCTCCCGGAAGCCGATCTGGCGCCGCCACACGGGCGCGCCGCCAACCAGCAGCGTCACCTCATAGCGGTGCTGGTCGCCCAGACCGTGCGGCCACCACCGGCGGGGTTGCGGGACTACGGCGGTCAGGTCGATCTCTGCCCGCCCCTCCGGGCCGACGAACACCTCGGTTGCCGGGGCGGCCATCTCCCCGTCAATCATCACCGCGACCGGCAGGTGACCACCGGGAGTGGTGCGCAGGTGCCCATGAACCCGCACCTCGCCGATGAGGGCGCCATCGGCGGTGGCGCGCAGACCGGTGGTGGCCCAGGTGCCGCCATCTACTACCGTCCCGACGACGATGCGCAGCGGCCCCCACACTCCCTGATGCACGAGACGGGGGCAGAAATCCCAGCCGTAGGTCATACGCGGGGCATGAACCTGCACCTCGCCGGTGCGGCCCACCTGCGGTTGCGACTCCGGGGCCGGGGCGAGTACCAGCGCGATTCGATGCTCCCCGCCGTCTTTGAGCAGGTCCGTGACATCGAAGCGGTTGCGGCCGAACGGCCCGGTGGCAACGCCCACCTCTTGTCCATCAACAAACACCCGCGCACTGGGGTCCACGGCGTCGAGTTCCAAAAAGGCCACCTCATCGGAACCAAGCGGTCTCGCCAGGCTCACGCTGCGGCGATACACCCAGTGTCGCTCGCTAACCCATTCCGATAGCTTCGAGTCGCGGCCAACATAGGGGGAGGCGACCTCCTCGGCTCGCAGCAGGTCACCGCGCACGGAACTTGGCAGCCGAGCCGGGAGCCAGCCGGGGGTACGAGCCGCCGTGGCTGCGGCATCCGCCACATTGTTCCCAGCCGTCGGTAGCGGCGCATCCACATACCAGCGCCAGGTCTCCCCCAGGGCCTCGCGGATTAGCCAGTCTCCGCCCAGGTCGATGTTCACTTGATTTTCCTGTCGGTCTCGGGTCGCCCAGTCGAAGCCTTGCGCCTGGTCGGGGGTTGTCGTTTCGGCAATTTCTGTCTCGGTGGCCTCGCCGAAACCGGCCTGGACGAGAATGGCTCGCGCGAAGGCGGTTACCGGCGGACGCAGCACGTCGCTTGCCAGGTCTGCGTAGGCCACCGCGCTGGCGATGACGGCGCTTGTGGCAACCGTGACCTCGTCGTCGTTAAGGGGGGCGCCGTCGCGCAGCAATTCCAACAGGTGGCAGGAGCGCAGCGTCAGGTCACCAGCCGCCGCGAGCGCCCGCGCCCAGGGCGCCCACACCGGGGAGATGGCGAGGGTGGTTCCGGCGGCGACCATCTGCCCGCCGCAGGCGACAATGAAACGGTGAGAGTCTGGGTTCGGCGACTCCGCATCGCTTCGCGCAGAATGACGTGCCGGGTGGTTGAGTAGGCCCGTCAGGGCCGTGTCGAAACCATTCTTGACAGTTTCTAGCGCGGCCTCGAATTCGGGCCAGCGGGGGGCCGAGGGTGGCCAGCCGCCGCAGGCTAGGGCCAGCACGGCCAGATCGTCGGAGGGCACGCCCGTCAGCTCGGCCACTCGCTCGATGGCTCGCCGCCAGGCGACCTCTGGCACGTAGGCGGCCGGGTATTTAGCGTATTCGCCTACCGTGGCGATGGCGATCAGCGACGGCAGCGCCTGAATCATCGGGTTGGCCAGGATGCCGTGCAGCGAGGCGGGGCTGGCCGGACGATTCACCAGCGGCCCGAGAAAGAGCCGATCCATCGCAAAATCGTTCACCGGAAAGTTGTCCCACAGCACCAGGTTTCGTCCGATAGCCGCTCGGGCGCCGACTGCCTGCTCGGCGGTCACCTCGCCGACCACCACATCTGAGCCGGTCCACAAGAGCAGCGTGTCGGCGGGGATGCTCTGCGCCAGGCCGTCCCGGTAGGGGGAGGGGGCCGTGCCCGCGTAGTCGGTGGGGCATACCAGCAGCGGGCGACCAATCGCGTCGGCCACCTGACGGGCCAGCTCGCCGTGGGTGCGTCCGGCTGCCTCGGTCTGTTCGGGGATGTCATCGAAGAACAGGGCGAAGTCGGCGATGCCCGCCGCCTGGAGGCTGCCCACCTTGGCGAGCAGGGCCGCCACCTCCGCGCTGTCTGCGGCATTGATGCCGTAGGGGTGCAGGGCGTAGATGAAGCGAATGCCTAAGCCCACGGCGGCCTGTGCCAGCTCGGTCAGCTGCGCGGGATTGGGGTAAGGCTCACGCCACTTCATCCGGTGGTAGGGGTCATCCTTGGGGCCGTACAGGTAGGTGTTTAGACCTGACTCGGCGGCAAAGCGCAGCACCGTCAGCCGTTCGGCGGGAGTCCAGGCCGGGCCGTAGTAGCCCTCGACGATGCCCCACATCGCAAAGCCGCCCATATCGCATCCTTCCCCTACGTATGCGGGCGGCGGGGCCGCCCCAGTTGTCCGGCCCCACCGCCCAGGTTGGTTAACCCTTGGCGCCCGTCGTGGCTATGCCATCGACGAACTGTTTTTGACCGATGAAGAACAAGATGATGAGCGGCAGCGTCGTGATGACGGCCGCGGTGACCACCAGTTCCCAGTTGGCCTCGCCACCACCGCCAGCCCCAAACCGGGCAACGATGGAGGCCAAGCCGCGCGGCACGGTCCAGGTGGAGGAATCCTGTAGGTAAATCAGCGCCCGTTGCAGCTCGTTCCAGGCGGCGTTCGCCTCGAAGAGCAGCGTGACGATGAAGGCGGGCCGGGCCAGCGGGAAGGCGATCTTCCAGAAGATGCGCCAGTTTCCGGCCCCGTCAATCCGGGCCGCCTCGAAGGTGTCTCGCGGCAGGCGACGGAAGAATTGCCGCAGCATGAAGATGTAGAAGGCCGAACCGAAGAGATTCCCGGCCCACATCGGCATCATTCCGCTCATGGGCGCCCGGTGGCCGACCATACCTATGCCGCTCCAGATCAGGAACTGCGGGATCATGGTGACCACGCCGGGCAGCATCATGGTGGCCAGCACGATGCCGAAGATACGGTCGCGCCACTTGAACTGGAAGTAGGTGAAGCCCCAGGCCACCAGGCCCGACGATATGGTCACCGAAATGGCGGCCAGGGCCGTGATGAGGATCGAGTTGAACAGCCAGCGACCGATGGGGGCCGCCTGCCAGACGGTTAGATAGTTCTCCGGCTGGAAGGTATCTGGGATTAGGCGGTTGTCGAATACCTGACCGCGTGGCTTAAACGACGCCGAGACGAGCCAGATAAACGGGTAGATGAAGATGGCCGAGCAGGCCAGCAGCATCAGGTAGTTGAACGCCTGTCGCCAGGTGAGTCGCTGCCGGATCGACCGAAGCTTGGCCCGGCGGCTCAGCTTGGTTGAGGCGGGCGGGGTGTCATGCGTGGTTGTGGCGCTCATCAGCTATCCCCCGAGTAGAAGACCATCCGTTTGGAAACCGCCCACTGGATGCCCGTGATAATCATGATGATGACGAACAGCACCCAGGCCATAGCCGAGGCGTAGCCCATGCGGAAGTTTCGGAAGGCCATTTCGAAGAGGTGAATCGAGTAAAAGAGCGCGCCCTCGTTGCGGAAGGCGTCGGCCCCACCACCGAAGAATGCGGTGTATGCCTCGGAGAAGGTTTGCAGCGCGCCGATTGTGTTGACGATGAACACGAAGAAGATTTGCGGGGAGATCAGGGGCAGCGTCACCGACCAGAACTGGCGTAGGGCGCCCGCCCCGTCAACGCGGGCCGACTCGTATAACTCCTTTGGCACATCCTTTAGCGCCGCCAGCAAGATTAGCGAGGTGCCACCCACCGTCCACAGCGACATGAGTACCAGGCCGGGCCGCACCCAGAAGGGATCGACGGTCCAGTTGGGGCCATTGACGCCGAAGAGGCCCAGCAGTTGGTTGATGAGTCCTTGGTGGCCATTGAATAGCAGCAGGAAGAGTACGCCGACAGCCACCGGCGGTGTCATACGCGGCAGGAAGAAGGTGGTGCGGAAGAAGCCGGTGCCCATTGTCGCCTTGTGCAACAGCAGGGCCAGTAGCAGGGCCACGATCAGGCTCAGTGGCACCGACATGATGGCGAACTGGAAGGTGTTCGACAGCGTCCGGGGGATGCGAGGATCCTCCATCATGCGCTGGTAGTTCTCCAGCCCAACGAACCGCGGCGCGTTGATGTTGTCGAAGTTGGTTAGCGACAGGTAGAAGCTGTAGATCATCGGCCAGACGGTGAACACCAGGAAGCCAAAAAGCCAGGGGCTAATGAACAGCATCGCCGCGATCAGGTTACGTCGCTTCGTGGTCAGCCGCAGGCGACGCTTTTCCGGGGACACGGGCGTGCCCGGGGAAACCCCGGGCACGCCCTCGATCGTGCTGACCGACACGCTTAGTCTCGGTCTTCCATCCGCGCCCAGCCCTCGTCGAGCGCGCGCTGCGCCTCGGCTTGGCCCTGAGCCAGCGAGTCACGGGCGGTCATGGTGCCCTGCAACACGCGGTTGACCGAGTCAACCCAGGCCTGACGGAATTCCTGGTCGGCCGGCAGCGGCGGCATGAAGAAGTGGTGGTCGGCAGCCGTGTACATCGCAGCGATGGCCGAATCCCACACCGCAGAGCCAGACGGGACGATGAAGGCATCCCGGATGGCGCGGTCGGCGGTGGTGTTGGCGGTGAGCAGGCCGGTGAAGACACCGCCCTCGCCAGCAATGCGGTCGGCGCGAACCTGGGCGGCAGCCATCCAGGAATCAACCTCAACCATGTTGGCAATGAAGCGACAGGCCGCAGCCGGGTTCTCGGCGCCAACCGGAATGGCCCAGCTAGAACCGGTGGAGAAGGCGATGGGCTGACCCGTCTGCCGCGACATGAACGGCGAAACCGCGAGCGGGATGTCCGGGGTGGCCCCCATCAGCACGTTCATGTACCACTGCTCCATCGTGAACGCGCCCATAGCGTTGGTGGCGAACTGGTTGCCCTCGCCCCAGAAGTCGGCTGCATCACGCAGCGACATGACGTCGGCGAAGCCGTTGTTGCCATCCATCAGGCTAAGCGCGAACTCCAGCGCCTCCAGCACCTCGGGGGTGTCGATCATGGCGGTGCGACCGTCATCGGAGACCAGCTGGCCGCCGTTGGAGACAACCCACAGCGGGAAGTGTTCGGGGATACGGGAGTCGATACCGATGACCGCTAGGCGACCACCCTCGACCACATGCAGAGCCTCGTTGGCAACGGTCATGCGCTCCCAGTCGGAGCCGTTGACGTCGTTGAGCGTCAGGCCGGCGGCGGCCAGCAGGTCGCCGTTGGCCATCGTGAGCTGCACCTGGTTGAACTCCGGCACGCCGAAGATCTGCTCATTGAAGGTGACCTGCGCCAAGGCGGCCTGGTTGAAGTCATCCAGGTTGATGCCTTCAGCCGCGATGCAGGCGTCCAGCGGCATGATCGCCCCCAGCGAGGCGAGGGTGCCGATGAAGTCACCGCGGTTGAAGTAGATCAGGTCGGGGGGGTTGCCTGCCGAGTTGGCCGCCAGGAAGGCTTGGATGTCGAATCCACCCTCGCTTGGCCGGACGTGGGCGGGGTAGATCGCCGCATCGGCGATGTCCCAGCGGGTCTGACCGATTTCGTCCGGGTCACTAAAGCCCATCAGAGTCAGTTCTGCTGCTTCGAGGTCGCCGCCGAACTCGGCGTCGCCCCCATCGGTTCCTTGCGCGCAGGCGCCGAGCAGCAAAATGCCCATCGCGACTGCGCCAATCAAGGTTGTCTTACGATTTCTCATGCCGTGTTCCTCCAGGTTTAGGGGCGAGTATGCCTGCTGACTTCACTGCTCAGCGGACAGCCTCCTTCGGACAACTCTCTGCGATGTCGGGGGCGCCGACTAGACGGGGTTGTCGTCTGGTGATGATCGGCTATGACATCGTTCCCCTATGAGAACGTACCCAGGTCGCTATTGTCAACCTCACCCGGCTCGCGTGACCATCTTGTGACCTTTTCCGGTCGCGATAAGTATGTGCATGGGATAACGCGCCTTCGCGCCGCGTGGCCCTGGCCCGATGTGATGGCTATCCTGTATGCTGGGAACGTGCCCACAAAGATGTTCGCCACACCGTCCCGACTCAACGCCCTCGCCCGCCCCAGCGGCGCCTTCGCCATGATCGCAATGGATCAGCGCGAATCGCTGCGCGGCATGTTCGCCGCCGCCGGTCGCGGGGCCGTCGGCGATGAGGTGCTGACCGAGTTCAAGCGGGCCGTGGCCCGCGAGTTGTCTCCACATGGCTCGGCCTTTTTGGTGGACCGCGACTTCGGCCTGCGTGGCATTATCGACGACAACCTGGTGGCGCCCTCCTGCGCGGTGATCGCCGCCGCAGATGCGCTCACCATGTCCCCCGGAGGCATTGTCGAAGAGACCGCCCTTGACGAAGTGGTGGTCGGTGGCGACTTTAATCTGACCGGCGTGCAGGCCATAAAGCTGCTGGTGATCTGGCGGCGGGATGAGCGGCGGGCAGCTCGGGTAGAACTCTCGCGCGCGTTTATCGCCGCCGCCCGGCGGCTCGGGTTGGTGTCCGTGCTGGAACCGGTGGTGCGAGCCACCGAGGCCGAGGAGGCGGCGGGCGGATTTGACCAGTCGGCGGCGATCCGGGAGGCCGCCCGAGAGCTGTCCATCTTGCAACCCGATCTCTACAAGGTGCAGATGCCACTGGGCGGTCGAGGCGATCACGACACGCTGGTGGCCGAGTGTCGTCTGCTGGATGAGGCGATTGCCACGCCCTGGGTGATTTTGTCGCAGGGGGTGGCCATTGATGATTTCGCGGGCGCGGTGCGGGCCGCGTGCGTTGCGGGGGCCAGTGGCTTTCTGGCCGGGCGTGGGCTTTGGTCAGATGTGGTTGGTGCTACCGACCTCGATGCGCGGCTGCGGGAGGTGTCGGTGCCGCGGCTGCGGGCGCTGGGTGAACTCGTCGATGAGCTGGCCCGGCCCTGGTGGGTGGCCGCCGCCGCCAAGGGTCTGGACGTGGCGCGATGAAGGTTGGCCTGCTGCACACGGTGCCGGGCTTGGCCCCTATGTTCGACGCGCTGGTGCGCGAGGCCGTCCCCGAGGCCGACATTGTTCACCTGGTCAATGCCCCGCTGCTCGCCGCGGCCCTGACACGTTCCCCGCAAGTTGTGACAGAGACGCGAGAATCCTTGGCCGCGCTGGTTGACCTGGGCTGCGCGGCCATCTTGGTGACCTGCTCCTCGCTTGGCGAGTTCGCGACGGCCACCGACCCCCTGGGTGAGTTCGGCGTGCCCCTGCTCCGGGTAGATGGTCCAATGGCTCTGGCCGCAGCCCGGCATGCCGTGGCAACCGGGCCGAATGGGCGCATTGTCGTGCTGGCCACCCAACCCTCCACCCTCGACCCCTCGACTCGGCTCGTGGCTGAGGCAGTCGCCGCCCTGGCTGCCGACGGCTCGGTCCCCACGGTTGAGGGCGTCCTGGTGGCGGACGCGGCCGAATCGCTGGCTGCGGGCGACCGCGACTCCTTCGAGCGGCTGCTGCGCGCGGCGGCCACCACTGCCGCCGAGGAATGTGTAGCCATCGTGGCCGCTCAGGCTTCGATGGCAGACGTTTTCGAGGATTTTGATCCGGGCGTTCCCGTGTTTACCTCTCCGCGTTCTGGGGTGGCCGCGCTGGTGCGAATAGCATCAACTAGCTAAGCGATTAGGAGAATCACCGTGGCCGGAGTGCACTTGCTTACCTACGCGGATCGCCTCGGCGGCGACCTCTCTGGCCTGCGTGAACTGCTGCATGATGACCTGGACGGCTTTGCCGGGGTGCATATTCTGCCGTTCTTTACCCCCTACGACGGCGACGATGCGGGCTTCGACCCGGTGGATCACACGCAGGTAGACCCCCGCCTCGGATCCTGGGCAGATGTGCGTGCCCTGGCCGATGATGGTTATGAGATCGTGGCCGACCTGATCGTCAATCACGTTTCGGCTGATTCCCCCGAGTTCCGTGATTGGCTCGCGCGAGGCGTAGCCTCGAAGCACGATGGCATGTTCCTCACCTTCGACAAGGTTTTTGGAGGACGGGCCACCGAGGCCGGGATCACCGCGTTCTATCGTCCGCGACCGGGGCTGCCCTTCACTTCGTTTATGCAGGCGGACGGCACGCGACGGCTGGTGTGGACCACGTTCATGCCCTCCCAGGTGGATATCGATGTGCGGCATCCAGCCGGGGAAGCGTATTTGCGGCGGGTGATCCGGGCGTTGGCCGAGGGTGGGGTGCGGACGGTGCGCATCGATGCGGTGGGTTACGCGATCAAGACGGTTGGCTCCGACTCGTTCATGACCGACGAGACGATGGAGTATGTGCAGGTGCTGGCGCAGATGTGTCGGGAGGCCGGAATGCGGGTGCTGGTGGAGGTGCACGCGCACTACACCCAGCAGCAGCGCATCGCCCCGCTGGTTGATCTGGTCTACGACTTTGCCCTGCCTGCGCTGCTGCTGCACTCGCTGGTGGCGGGCACCACGGATCGCCTCGCCCGCTGGCTGGAGATTCGGCCGGAGAATGCCATAACCGTGCTGGATACACACGATGGCATCGGCATCATCGATGCCGGGCCGGTCAAGGTGGGCGGCGTGGAGTTGCCGGGCCTGATCGATCAGTCGGAGATGGCGGCGATCTTCGCGGCGGCCAGCTACGCCACCGGGGGCATTTCCGATCAGGCGTCGGTAATTCCAGCCTGGTGCGAGCTGCCCCATCAGATCAATGCCACCTTCTACTCGGCGCTGAGCCAAGACGACGACGCCTATCTGCTGTGCCGGGCCGTCCAACTATTCGTGCCCGGTGAGCCACAGGTCTACTACGTGGGCCTGCTGGCCGGGGTGGACGATATCGAACTGTGGCAATCCTCCGGCCAGGGCCGGGATGTGAATCGGCACCACTACAGCCACGAGGAGGTGCAGGCCGCACTGGAACAGCCGGTGGTACGGGCGCTGCGCGCGCTGATCCGGCTGCGGACGAAGCATCCGGCCTTCGGTGGCGAGTTCTCCTGGCGACAGGTCGGTGATGACGTCATTGAACTTGGCTGGGTGAGTGGCGACGACGCGGCGGTGCTTACCGCGTGCCTAACCACCCGCCAGTTCTCGATAGTGTTACGTAACGGCAGCGAGAGGCAACGGCTGTCGAGCGTCGCAGAACTTGCCGAGGAGTTTGACAATGGCTAGCGCGGTAGCCCACGGGCCGCTATCCACCGTCGAGGGTTGCGTCGCCGCCCTAGCTTCGGGCGAAGTGACGGCTGTTGATCTGGTGCGACGTGGATTGGAGCGGATTGAACGCTTTGATGGCCCCGCCGGGCTGAACGCCATCATCACGGTGGCCGATGATGCCTTGACCCAGGCGAAGGCGTCAGACGAGCGCCGAGCCGCCCGGCGGCTCCTGGGGCCACTCGATGGCGTGCCCTACACGGTCAAGGACAACATCGAGACGGCCGAGCTGCGCACCACCCACGGCACGACGCTGTTCGCTGGTTGGGTGCCGGAGCAGGACGCCCCAATCGTGGCTCGGCTGCGGCAGGCCGGGATGGTGCTGCTGGCGAAGGTTTCCCTGGACGACTACGCCGGGGCCTGCTGGGGCGAGTCCTCGCTGCTGGGGCCGATGCGTAACCCCTATGACCCAACGCGGATGGTGGGCGGTTCCTCTGGCGGGTCGGCGGTGGCGGTGGCCGCCGGGTATGCGCCACTATCGCTGGGCACCGACACGGGCGGCTCGCTGCGGATTCCGGCCGCCCTGTGCGGGGTGGCGACACTGCGGCCCACGGCCGGGTTGCTTCCCCTGAGCGGCATATTCCCCCGTTCCCCCTCCCAGGATGTGGTGGGGCCGATGGCCGCGACGGTTGAGGGGCTGCGGCTGAGCCTGGCCGCGCTGCGAGGCTTGCCGGTTTCGGCTTCCCCGCCGAGCCTCCCCGATCCATCGGGGCTGCGTCTGGGCGTCGTCGAGGGTGGCCTGGCCATCTGGGGAGACGAGCCAGAAGGGCCGGTATTACGCCGCTTCCGGGAGGTAGTGACGGCGTTGCGGACGGCTGGGGTAACGCTGGTGCCGATGGCGGCGCCACCCCGCCAGCTGTTGGATGACTCGCCGGTGATCGCCCTGGAGGCGCGCACCGCCATCGACGCCTACCTAGCTCGGACGGGAATGCCGGTGGGCAGTTTCGCAGAGCTGCTGACCAC